>JAFGIZ010000139.1 GCA_016929365.1 Lentisphaerota bacterium | reverse complement strand
ATCACGGTATTATACCCGGAGGGAGTGCCGGGCCGGAAAGGAAAAAACGGTGCTGCCGCACAAACAGGCTGATCAACGCCTTGCAAGGTTCTGCATACTACCTCGCCCGTCTGACTCCGCGCTCAAAGGCGGAGGGGGGCCTCGCCCATCCCGGCGGAACCGCTCCGGTGGGATCGGCGAAGAACCCCCCTCCGTTTGTCTCGGGTAAATCGTTCCGGCTGAGGCGGGCTTCGGCGGGTCAGCAGGCGGCCGGGCGGAGGGTATGGACCTGGACGTCGGCCCGGCGGCCGTGCAGGCGGACGTGGGCGAAGCTGCAGGGCGGGCGGCCGAGCGCGGGGACGGCGGTATAGACGGTGCCCGCGTGCGCGCGAGGCGGCTGGCCGGGATGGTAGTGTCCGCTCAGGGAGAGCAGGACGCCGGCTGCCGCGTAGCCGGAGAGGATCGCGTCCGTATTGGTCGGCAGGTAGGGATAGTCGTGTTCGATGGGCGGGTGCAGCGGGTTGTGCTGGACCGCGACGAGCGGGAGGCCGGGATGCGCGGCGGCGGCGCGCGCGGGCAGGCCGAGGGTGTCGTCCGGGCGGGTGGTGATCCCGTCGTCGGCCGTGGGATCGTTGAACAGGAGGAACCCGTAGCCGCCGTGGACGTGGAGGCCGGTCCGGAATCCGAAAAGCCCGGCATAGCGTTCGGGCAGGTCGTCGTGATTGCCCGGCACGGCCAGGAGCGGGAGCTCCAGGGCGCGCAGGGCGGCGGCGACCGCTTCCAGGTCGGCCTCCGCGTCGCGGAACTGCGTGCCGTGCACGAGGTCGCCCAGGGTCAGGGCCAGGTCCGGCTGCACGCCGGCGGCCCGCAGCCGGTCGCATGCTTCGCCGATCAGCCCGGGCCCCAGGCCCGGTTCGACGCCGGGCGGGATCTTGATCTCGTTTTCGCGGCTGCTGTAGTGCAGGTCGGTCAGCACGAGGATATCGAGGGCGGGCGCTTCGGTCATGACGGGGGGGCACTGTAACGCCGGCGGGCGGGCAGGGCAAGGGCGGGATGGCGCAGCGCGCCGGGGGTCAGCGCGGCGCGGGACGTTTGCGGCCCGGCGGGGGCAGGAGGCGGAGCCGCAAAATACGGTCCATGACGCCGACGAAGCGGCCGACGCGGAACATGATTTCCGTTCCGTGGTGCAGGGCGAATACCTTGCCGTAGGCCTTGCCGCCGATCACGAGCGCGGCGATACAGGCGGTCATGACCGTCGTGCCGACGATGCGCGCGGTGTCGCCGGGTGCGTGCAGCAGCTTGAGCACGAGCGTGACGCCGATGGCCCCGCTGAGCGTGCCGGAGATATCGCCCACGACGTCGTTGCAGAAGCTGGCGACGCGGTGCGCATTGCGGATGAGGTGCAGGGCATGGGCCGCGCCGAAGACCCGGTGGGCCGCGCGGGCGTGCAGCGGCGCCGGCTGCGCGACGGTCGCGGCGACGCCGACGATATCGAAGACGATACCGACCAGGATGATCAGCAGCAGGAGGGCGAGACCGGCGGCGAAAATATCGATGCGTTCGACGCCGGTCTGGGAAAGCAGGCTGGTGACCGCGGCGAAGAGGAGCGACCAGAGGCCGATGGCCAGGGCATGGCGGGCGGCCTTGGCCCGGGTGTGCTGTTTCAGGTTCATCGATTAACGCGGGTCACAAAAAAAGAGCGGGATGACAGCAAGCCGGGTAAACATTGCGCCATAAGGTCCAGCAGGTTTTCCCAGCGGCTCACCCCTCATCGGGACGGTTACCCTTTAAGAGCCGCTCCGCACCGTTACCGGGCGCGGGGCTGGACTGCCACTCAGTGCGCACTCTAATCCCCGACCTGCCCTGCCCAAACGGGCTGACAGTCTAGGAGCTTTCCTCCAGAGGCCGGTCGATCCTAGCCTTTTTTGCAACGTGCGCTTTCAGCACCGCCGCCGTCAGGCGGCCGCGCCTCCCCGCGCCGTCACGCAAGGCAGGCTACACTGCACATAGCTTGAACTACATGCAGGTTCTCCCTGCACCGCAGCAGCCTTGCGGCCCTGCCTGTGCAGGTCTCCACGGAGCGGGGTCAACGCCCGCATGCCATTGCGGATCGCCCCGACTCCTTAACCCCCAGCACCAACCCCCGACTGGGCGTCGGCAGCCGGCACCAGGGACTTCACAGATATGCCCTCGACGGATTTTTAGCCCCGCCTTCGGATCCACGCACCTCCACTAGAATACTGCGTCACCTCGCTCAATGCTAATCTAGCGCGTGGGGGTGACCGGTGCAAGCGGAATTTGGGGCCGGGGGCGGCGTTCAGCCGGCGGGGGGCAGGCCGGCGAAGCCGGGCTGGGCCTGGACGGCCTCGAGGAAGGCGAGCATGTTTTCGAGCGGCACGTCGCCCTCGACCGCATGGGCGGGGGCGAGGATATAGCCGCCGGCGCGCCCCATCGCGATCAGGTCCCGGGTCTCGCGGCGCACGGCTTCGGGCGTACCGAAGGGCAGCGTTCGCTGGGTCGACAGGCCGCCGTGAAACGCCAGCCGGCCGCGGTACCGGCGCATCAGGGCATGCACGTCCATGACTTCCGGCTGGAAGGGGTTGAAGCAGTTGAGGCCGATGCCGACCAGGTCGTCGAACAGCTCGTCCACGTCCCCGCAGGAATGGATAAACACGTACTTCCCGGCGTCGCGCACGGCGCCGTACATGCGTTTGAGCTCGGGGTAGATGAACTCGCGCCACAGCGCGGGGCCCATCTGGAGTCCCTGCTGCTGGCCCCAGTCGTCCCCGAACTGGACCGCGTCGATATCGTAGGTCAGCGCCTTCTCGATCCGGGCCAGGTTGTAATCCGCGATCGCGCGGAGCAGCGCGTGTACGAACGCGGGATGTTCCAGAAAATCGAGCATGAGGTTTTCCATGCCGCGCAGCGTCCAGGCGCGCTCGTACAGGGAGAAGCCGATCGAGTAGACCCGGAAGCGGTCGCCGTGTGCGGCCAGTGTCTCGGGGATGGCGGCAAAGAAGCGGTTGTCGCGCGGGTCGGGGAACGCGTACCCGTCCAGGTCCGGCCCGGCAAGCTGGGGGTTTTCCACGTTGCCGATATCCTTGTCGACGCTCCGGTTCCAGACGACGCCGAAGACGTCCCGGTAGCGGTTGTTGCCCAGGTTTTCGAAAGCCCCGGCATTGTCGCCGACGCCGAGCAGGTGATTCTGGAGGTAAGGCTCCAGGTCCTCGGTCCCGAAATGCCGGACCAGCTTTTCCCGGGCCTCGAAGGTGAACCCGCACGCCCAGGGAACGTAGGGCGGATCCTTCAGCTCCAGTGCCCGCTTGACGACTTCGCGTTTGGTCATGGTGTGCCTTTCCGTTTACGCGTGAAACGTTTGAAAAGCATGCCGTCTCCGCGCCGCCTTCTCAAGGCGTTTTGACGGGGGCGCCGTGTCTGCGCCGCCGTGTACTAAGCCTCCGGCTTGCTCTCGGGCGGCCCGATCCGTGATTTTTCGGGCTTGCGCGGGGCGGCCGATTGTGGTTTGTGTATGGCGTTCGGCGGCCGCCTGCGGCGGCCCGCCGGATCGGAACGGGGGCTCTGGAACGTGACCGGTATCAGTACGCGCAACCGGTGTGCACTGCTTTGTGCCGCCTGGACGCTGTGGGGCGCGGGCGCCGCATGGGGCGGCTACGACGCCGTTATCCGTACGAACACCTTTCTCGGGCCGGACGACCTGACCTGCGACCACCGCAGCGTACTGGT
>JAFGIZ010000138.1 GCA_016929365.1 Lentisphaerota bacterium | reverse complement strand
TTCCTGATAGAGTGTTTCAGTTGTCGATCTGCTCTATGTCATTTCGGCTTCCTCCTCACTCTCTGAGCTTCGATGGCGCGACAGAAACATGACAGCTGGCTCAGTACCGACATGATGTTCCAGGGCACCCTGTTAGGATCCGGCAATCCGACTCCCGGGCAGGTTCGGTGGATACGGCAGGGCATCGCTGCGGTCGACTCATCCGCCAACACCGTCCCGCTCAATACGTGGACACATGTGGCCTATACGGTCACGGACAATTCCACCGTGACGATCTATCTTAACGGCTTCAACGCGGGTTCAGCCGCTTGGTCGTTCGGAACGGACACGGCGAGCGTGCTCACCATCGGTTCGGTGCCGTCGGCTTTGCCTGCATGGTCGTTCAATGGATACCTGGACGATGTGCGCTTGTACAACCGGTCACTCTCCGCCGACGACATTCTTGCCCTTCGCAACCTGGTTCCCCGGCGGGGCACGGTATTGCTGATTCGATAGTCCGCGGAATATCGATGACTTCTCGATGGCTTGGAATCCCGCTGGCTCTCGGCTTCCTGTGTACTCCCCCGTTTTCCGGCGCGGAGCGGATTGTCTTCGCCGGCAAGACCCCGGAACAGCTCACGGCGGCCGGCGTGACGCCCGTCACCAAGGGCGCCCCGGCGGGTATGATGGCGTGGGACTGGGCGGGCCATGAGAACCCCGCCCAGGAAGTGATCCTGCGCCGGGCCGACGAACTGGGGCTCGACGACGGCGACGCGCTGGTGTCGATCGGCCGGTCGTGGTGCGGCGGGGTCCAGGTTCCGGTCGATGTCGAGCCGCGGACCCTCTACCGCGTGCGCCTGCGCGCACGGGTAGTCAGCAACTGGCTGCTGGCCTACGCGGTGCCGCCGGCGGATGACCCGGCGGCCGGCGCAACGCTGGACTCGTCTTGCCTTCTGGGAAGCACGGGCGTCATGCGCGGCCATGGCTGGCGCACCTACACGTTTGAGTTCGTCACGCTTCCCGGTCAACGCCGGGCCTGGATCGGCCTCACCAACTGGCAGAAGGGCGCGCTGGTTCTCGATTGGCTCGACTGCGAAGCGGTGACGCCCCTGCCCGCCGCCGCCATGCCGCCGGCCTCGCCGGCCCCGGACCCGGCCGACATCGGCGTACAAAACGTCTGGATCTTCGATGAACCCGGCTTCCCCGAACGATCGGTGGCGGATGCCGCGTTCTGGACCGCGGCCCTGGAGGCGGCCGGCCATCGCGTACGGCGCGTGGGCGTGAGCGACCTGGCCGGCCCGGCGCCCGGCGAAGCGCAGGCCCCGTCCGTCCTCGTGCTGCCGAACCGCGGATACCTGCCGGTGGACGCCGAACCGGCCATCTTCGACTTTCTGGCGGCCGGCGGCGCCGTGATCATCGGGGGCAGTCTCGAGTCGACCGTGGGCGGGCCGGGCGGCGAGCTGCCGGCCGACGCCATGCGCGAAGTGTTTGCCGGCACGGCCTCGCCGGATGACTTCCGCATTCCCGGCGGCAAGTGGCTCCGTCGCGGGCCGGACGGGGCCTGGACCACGCCGTGGGAACTGTACAGCCTGAAGTGCTTTCCCTACGTGTCCCTCGATTTCCGTTTCTCGACCGAGGACCAGCCCTACCACGCCCCGGCGCGGAAGAACGTGGCGCCCGGCACAACGCTCACGCCCTGCGACTGGCTCGAACCCTATGGCGTCCCCTTTCCTCCCTCCCTGGTCGCCACGCAATCGCTCAGCGTTCCGTTGCCCCTCGACTGGGTCGGGCCGGCCGGGCAGTGTCGCTACGTCTCCCGTTCGGAAGACCGCGACAACGTCTACATGGGGCTCTACGCGACCGATACGCCCCGTCCGGGCGAACCGGCCGCCGGCGATGCGTTCATCATGCGCTACCACAGCCGGCACCTGCCGGCGGGCACACTGGTGCACCTGGGCGCGCTCGCCGACCGTATTCTCGAGGGCACGAACGGCCCGGCCGTCGCGGCCGGCCTGGTGCGCCTGGCGTGCCAGCCCCGCCTGCCCGGCGAGCGTCCCGACAGTGTCTATGCCGCCAAGCACCGCCTGGCCGACGTCATGGACCGCGCCGGCAAGGCCTACGCCGCGGCCGAGGATTACCTGAAGGACCATCTCGGCGACCGCGCGCGCCACCTGCCCGAACTGACGCAGCAGATGCATCGCATGCTGTTGCTCAACCGGATGGCCGCGGATAGGGACGCCGACTTTCCGGTCGTGCTTCCCGAAACGGTTAGCACGTTCTTCCGCGGCCTGACCGCCCAACAGAACCGGCCCCCGCCCGATCCCGCCTGGGCCGCGGCCCTGCGCCGCGAGGCCGCCGCGGCCGCGGAACGGGTCGAACGCCTGGCGCGCCCCTGGGCCGACCGGAACAATGCAGAGCGCCTGGCGCGCCCCTGGCCGGGCAAACCGCTGATCATCGGCGGCATGGGCGACGGTTACGGGGGATATCGTCACGTGGCGCGGTTGGCCGGCGCCAGTCGCGAGATCGGTTTCGATTGGATCGGCCGCACGACCTCGAACGAGATCTGGATGCCCCGCCTGTTTGACGCGTTCGGCATCCGGACCTACGTGGGGATGGGCTATGTGCAGGGGTTCCAGAACCCCCTGCTCTATGCCATGTCGAACGAGTGGTTCGACAACGTGTCCGCCGCGGCCCGCCTCTTCCGGGACCGGCCCTACATCGCGGCCCACGGGACCGGCTGCGAATTGATGCCGACCGTGCCGGTAACGCCCGCGCAACGCGACATGGTCAATCGGCAGTTTCAAACCTGGCTGTCCGACACGTACAAGGACATCGCGGCGCTCAACGCGTGTTGGGGCACAACCTACGCAACGTGGGATGAGATATCCGTGCCCGACAGCCCGGCCCTGGCAACCCCTTCCCCCGCGCATGCCCCCTGGGAGGATTACACCCGGTCTGTTCAGGCCCTCTTCGAGGAGTTTCACCGCCGCATGAGCGCCGCCCTGCGCCGCGGCGACCCCGGCCGTCCGGTGATCTCGCAGTTTCATGAGCCGGTGGGGGGACGCGTTCAGCAGGGCCTCCACAAGGTGCGCCTGCACCAGTACGAGGACCTCGACGGGACGCATGAAAACGTCAGCACACACGATTGGCTGCGCTTCGGCCTGGCCCGGGCGCCGCTATGCAACGAAGAATGGCACGGCATCCTGTGGTCGCGGGGCGACTCGCTGGACAACTGCTTTCGATCGCTGGAGCGGATGTCCGTCGAGCTGGCACAAGGACAGGTCGGCTGGATCTTCTTTCCCTACACCACGTTTGCGGAATATCGCGGCGCGTTGTTCGACCAGACCGGCTTCGCGCGGCCCGGCACGTGGGGCTTCCGCCACCTGACCCGGCGGCTGCAACGCCTCGGTGAGCTGGCCAGGCGGGGGCGCAGCCTGCCCGCGCGCGTCGCCATGCTGCACAGCGATACGGCCTTCCGCCACACCAGCCATCTCGACCCCGCCTACATGGCGGAGCGGGCCGGCTGGTGGAACGTGCTGAACCGCGCGGGCATCCCCCTGGCCATCGTCGACGAGACCCGGGTGACGGTTCGGACGCTGCAAGCCTTCGACATGCTCATTGTTCCCTATTGTCCCTACCTGCCGGTTACCGCGGCCGAGGCGATCGAAGCCTATGCGAACGCGGGCGGCGCCGTGGTGCTGCAGCTGCCCGGCCTCCCGGCCGCGGATCCGTATGCCCAACCACGCCGCCTGTTTGAAGACTCGGGAATGCCGGCCGCGCCGGCAACGCCGTCCGATCC
>JAFGIZ010000137.1 GCA_016929365.1 Lentisphaerota bacterium | reverse complement strand
GCTACATCGACATGGGGCTTAACTCCGACCTGATCCGTGCGCGAGAGTTGTTTCCCCGCGCCCGCCGCGCGCTGATGTACACGCCCATGGACCTGGCCGACAAATCCGAGGCTGCACTCCGCGCCGATTTCGCACGCATCGCCCGCGACTACGGTCCCTGCGACATCGTCATCGCCGACATCGAAGCCGGCACGCCGGACGAGCGCGTGAAGCTGGCGCTGGAAGTTTGTAAGGAACTCGCTGCGTGAGGGTGCCGGTTTCAGGACAGGAAAACCCCCCATCCCGGACCCCTCATTCCCTCCCGAACCCCGATACCTGAAACCCGACCCTCCCCATGGACCAACCCAACATCCTGATCCTGATGACCGACCAGCAGCGGTATGATTCGCTGGGCTGTTACGGCGCGGAGTTCGCGAAGACCCCGAACCTGGACCGCGTGGCGGGAGAGGGGGCCTGTTTCGAGCACTGCATCATCAACAACCCCGTTTGCACGCCGTCGCGCGCCAGCCTGTGGACCGGCAAGGAGCTGCCGGGGCACGGGGTCTACCGGCTGTACGACAACCTGCCCAAAGACGAAGTCCTGTTCAGCGAGCGCCTCCGGGCGCTGGGCTACCAGACGGGCCTGATCGGCAAGCTGCACGTGTCGTCCCTGCCGCTCGAGTCGGAGGAGCGCCACCCGCACGACGGGTTCGACGTCTACGAGCCCTGCATCGAGGGCTGCCTGTTCATGGAAGCGCCGTACCAGAGCTACGCGCGCTGGCTCGAGGAGCACAATCGCGATCTTTATGCACGCCTGCTCAGGGAAGCGCGCGGCGTGAAGCATATCCCGCGTGCGTTTCATTTCTCGCACTGGGCCGCCGAACGGACCATCCATTTCCTTCGAAACCGCGATCCGGACCGGCCGTTTTTCTGCATGATGAGCCTGTTCGATCCGCACAATCCCTACGACCTCTACCCGCCGGACCTGGAGACCCTGTTCCGGCGCGACGCCATTCCCCCGCCGCTGCCGGCGAACGAGAACGAGCCCGCCGAGCTGCGGCGGGAGCGCGCCCGCTGCTACCTCGGCCCGTTCGCGTCGCAATCGCCCGACGAGATCGGGGAAATGCGGCGCGGCTACCATACCGCGATCGCCTATGCCGATCACGAGCACGGACGCGTACTGGACGCGCTCGAGCGGGAAGGGCTGAAGGACAACACCCTGGTGATTTTCGTGAGCGACCACGGCGACATGATGGGCGATCACGGCCTGCTGGTGAAGGGCGCCTATTTCTACGATCCGTGCACGCGTGTGCCGTTACTGATGCGCTGGCCGGCGCGTCTGCCCGCGGGCGCGCGGCCGCGGGCGGTGGTTCAGCCGCATGACCTGGCGGCCACGGTGCTGGCCGCTGCGGGGGCGCCCTTCGAACAGATCGACGCCTGGATGCCCGCCGCGCGCGACCTGCTGCCCCTGGCGCGTGGCGCGGTATCCGCCGTGCATGACTATGCCGTGTGCCTGTACCGGAACACGTCCATTGATTCAAAGCGCCGGTATCCCGACCCGCCGTTGCATGCGGCCATGATCCGGGACGAGCGGTGGAAATTGAACGTCTATCACGCGGCGGAAGGCGACCAGGGCGAGCTGTTCGACATGCGGGCCGATCCCCTGGAACGAAGCAACCTGTGGGACGATCCGGCCGCCGCCGGGGAACGGGCGCGGTTGCGGGCGGCTCTCGATGCGTGGTACACGCGTTACGCCGACGGCCTCGCGGCCGGCTCGCGCGGCGGGGAGACCCGCCTGGCGCCGCCGCCGCCGCGACGGCCCGGCCAGGCGCGGCAGGGGGGATGATGGTAAGCGGCATTGTTTCCGTCGTTCAGACGCCGTTCGATATGGACGGCGAGGTGGATCATGCCAGCCTGGAGCGCCTGGTTGAGGATGCCGTCGCAGGGGGGGTGGACGGCTTCCTGGCGCCCGTGGTGGCCAGCGAGGCGGCCTTTCTCTCGACGCCGGAACGCGAAGCCATTCTGACGACGATCTGCCGGACTGCCGCCGGGCGCGTTCCCTTTATCGTCGGCGCCTCGCACGAAGAGGTCGGCGTCTGCCGGGCCCAGGCGCGCAAGGCCGAAGCGCTTGATGCGGCCGCCTACCTGGTCGCGGTGCCGACTCCGCTGTACGACGCCCCCGCCGACATCCCGGCGTTCTTCGAAGCCGTGGCCGACGGGATCGAGCTCCCCCTGGTGATCCAGGACTTCGAGTTCAACGGGCCCGGCATGGACATGGACACAATCCGCAAACTGCGGGCGCGCCTGCCGACGCTGGCGGGGCTGAAGATCGAGACCGTTCCCGCGGGGCCGAAGTACAGCCGGGTGCGCGAGGCATTCGGGCGGGATTTTTTCATTGCCGGCGGGTGGGCCATCGGACAGTTCATCGAGGCGCTGGACCGCGGGGTGGACGCCATGATCCCGGAAAGTTCGATGGTGCGGGTCTACAAGCGCATCGAAGCCGATTATCGCCAGGGCCGCCGGGACGCCGCCGTTGCCGGCTTCCGCCGTTTGCTCCCGATCCTGGCCTTTACCAACCAGGAAGTCGGCGTCTCGATCGCCTTCTTCAAGCGCCTGCTCGTGCGCAAGGGTATTTTCCGGACGGCGGCGCTGCGCTGGCGCGGCCTGCAATGGGACCGGACCAGCGAGGCGGTGGCGGAGGCGTTGATCGAACTCTACCTTTCCCTGGAAGCCGAGTGACCGACGGGTAATCCATGGGTCGCCGGGCATGCCCGGCCCCTGTTGAGGGAGGGGAGATCTGCTGCTTCTTGAACGCTATCCGGCCGCTATGGTGCTTCCGGCCGCGGATCCCGCGGGGTGGTGCGGCGGTACTGCGCGGGTGACAGGCCGAGGCGTCTGCGGAAGACGGCGCCCATGTAAGACTGGTGCGCGAACCCGGCTTGTTCGGCGATGTCGCCTATGGGACGCGCCGTCCGTACGAGCAACCGGCAGGCGTGCTCCAGGCGGGTCTGGACGATCCGTTCGTGAACGGTTTGTCCGAAGGCGGCCTTGAAACGGCGCTGCAACACGCTGCGCGACAGCCCGGCGTGCGCGGTTACCGCGCTGACGTTGAGCGCCTCGCAGGCATGGTCTTCGATATACCGCACGGCCGCGGCGAGGTTCGGGTCGGTGATCGCCAGGCGGTCGGCCGACCGCCGCACGACGATCTCGCCGGGCGGCACGAGCTCGACGGCCTGTTGCGGCAACCTGCCCCGCATCAGGCGGTCCAGGCATGCCGCGGCCCGCCAGCCGCAGCGGCGGTGGCCGGGATCGATGCTGGCCAGCGGCGGGTGGCAGAGCTCGCAGAACAGCGTATCGTTGTCGATGCCGAGCAGCGACAGCTCGTCCGGAATGCGCAACCCCGCGAGCCCGCACGCTTCCGCCACGTGAAACCCGATCTCGTCGTTGGCGCACAGAACGGCACAGGGGCGGGGCAAGGCTTTTGCCCAGGCGCCCAGGCGCTCATGCAGATTCCACGGCATCGGGGCGTCGGCCGCTTCAAACGGCATGATGTCCATGACGCGCACCGTGCCGCCGCGCCGGCGCACTTCTTGCCTGAATCCCGCCAGGCGGCGCTCGGACCACGGTTTGCCCGTCCTCCCCACGTAGGCGAAGGCGCGGGCCCCCTGCCGCACGAAGAACGCCGCCGCCTTGCGCCCGATCGCGTGGTCCGCAACCCCTACCTGCGGCCGGTCGCGCCGGGGACGTCGGCCGTAATCCAGGCTGACGTACGCGACGCCGCGGCGGCGGATGGCGCGAACGGTCCGGTCGTCAGGCATCCGCGCGATGACGCCGTCGCACAGCGACAGCCACTCGCCCGGCCGTTCGCGCAGCGCCCGTGTCGCGTAGTGCAGGGACCAGCCGCCCTGTTCTTCGGCATACTGAAAGATGCCCTGCAGGAACTCGCGCCCCGTAGGATGCGTCGGTTCGGATAGCACGATCACGTGGGGGCGGAAACGGCGAACCATCCTAGCCTTAGCCATGCCGTGTTCTACCATGGCCCCGCCGGCCCGGCAAGCGCAATGACCCGATGTTCATACGGGTTGACCCGATTTCTTCTTTCTCTTCGCTTCGATCACCACGGCCGCGTCCGAGTCGATGTCGATACGGTAGGGCGTTCCACGGTATTCGATGCGAAACCGCACGCGCTGCCAGTGCGCGGGCAGGCGCGGTGTCACGGTAAGACCCTCCGTCCCGGTCCGCAGGCCGGCGAAACCGAACACCACGGACATCCAGGCGCCGCCGTTGGCCGCCGGGTGGGTTCCGCCGATGTAGAGATCGCCGATGTACTGTGTCGACGCCCCGGTCAGGTCCACGGTGGCCGTTTGCATGAAGTAGCGGTAGGCCCAGTCCGTGTCGCCGAGCCGCGCGGCCACCAGGGCGTAGGCGCAGGCGCTCAGGCTGGAGCCGTGCTCACAGCGCGGCTCGTAATATTCCCAGTTCTTGCGAATCGTCTCTTGGGGATAGTCCGAGAAAAACAGATGCAACATCAGCACGACATCCGCCTGCTTTAGAATCTGCGTGGTCGTAGCCAGCCCGTTGCCGCCCCCAAGATATTCGGTCGGATTCAGCATGCGGCCCTTGAGTTCCTCCAGGGACACGTCCTCCAGGGCGCGGTACCCGTCGCACTGCGGAATGATGCCGTCCGCGTCCGGCGGCGGAACATACAGCCTCTGCGCCATCTCGCGCCAGGCGTCCAGCTCGGCGCGGAACCCGATCTTCCGATCCAGCGCCGCGTGCGCGTCCGGCGCCTCGCGTTCGAGCCGGTCCAGGATGACGCATGCGATATCCAGCGCCGCTTTGACCATGCGGTTCGTAAAAGCATTGTTATGCACCCGCTCATGGTATTCGTCGGGTCCGGTCACGTCCAACAGCTCATAGCGCTGTTTGTCCTTCTTGTAGTAGGCATACGAATAGAAGAAGCGCGCGCACTCCGCGACCACCTCGGCCGCGCCGTCGATGAGAACCGAGAAGTCGCCTGTCTGCTCGTAGTATGCCCCTATGGCATAAACAATGTCGGCGCTGATGTGAATCTGCTTGTCGCGGAAATACGTCCGTATCGGCCGGCCGGTGAAGACATCGGTCACGTTGAAGTGCGTGCAGGCGTCGTTGCCGCGTTCCTGGCTTTCCCAGGCAAAGAAGGCCCCGCGGTAGCCGTACTCGGCCGCCTTTGCGCGGGCGCCCTCCAGCGTGTGACAGCGGTACATGATCAGGTTGCGCGCCACGCGCGGATCGGTCAGCGTGAAGACCGGCAGCATGAACAGCTCGGTATCCCAGAAGACCGCGCCCTTGTAGACCTGGCCGGACAACCCGCGGGCCGGGATCGAGACGCGGTCGGAATGGCGCGGCGCGGCAAGCTGAAGCTGGTAGAGGCTGTACCGCAGGGCGAACTGCGCCTCGTCATCGCCCTCGATCTCCACGTCGCAGCGCCGCCACACCGCGTCCCAGCAGGCGTCATGCGCCCGCCCCAGCGCGTCATAGCCGGAGGCCTTTGCCTCCAGGCATTTCGCCCGGGCCGCCGGCAGCGGATCGACGCCGTCCAGCGACGTATAGACCGCCACGTACTTCGCGAAGCCGTGTGCGTCGAGCGGTTCCACCGCCGCGCAGACCGCCACGACGATCCCCAGCTCGCCGGTAACGCCCACCACGCTCTCGACGCCCTCGCGGCGGTCCCGCTCCAGGCTTTTGAAATGCGGCCCGTTGATCTCCCAGAGTTCGGTATCGATGCCGGTGCGGACCCGGACCCCGGCTCCCGGCTTCGGCGCGGCGTGGTACCGCATGCACATCAGATGCACATCGTCCAAAGACACGAACCGTTCCGAGGACACGGAGACGTTTTCGTACCGGGTCCGGCGCGCCATCCGGCCGCGGCGCAGATCGAGCGTCTGCTCGTGCGCGACGATTTGTCCCGCGCCTTCCAGCGTCGTGAACAGGCCGTGCGGCGCGTTGACCGGCTCGCGCCATTTGCCCGGCACCTGGTCGTAGACGCCGTTGAGCAGGCAGCCCGCGCGCTGCACCTTGCCGTGCTCCTCCAGCGTACCGCGCACGCCCATGTACCCGTTGCCGAGCATGAACCGGTTGCCGTTCAGCTCGACCTCGCCGGGCCGGAACCCCTCGACATGCAAACACCACGTTGCGTCTGTTTTTTTCACGTGCTTCACACTCCTCCGGCCTTCTGCCCCGTTTTCGAGATGCCAAACGCTTTATAACCGCCACCCGTACCCGGATACCCTCACACTAACCGTTTCCTCGACATGGCACGCAGCGTTGGATCCCTGCGCGCCCTCCATCAGGGCATGCGGCCGGTGACGGTGCGATAGTCCTTGAGGGCAATGTCGATAAAGGGGTCCTCCGTCGCGCGCATCCAGCCAAACATACGTTGAGCCAGCCGGCAGATGGTCGGGATGCAGCCGGGATCCCCGGCCAGGTTGTTCAGCTCGTAGGGATCCTTTCGGCGCTCGTAAAGCTGCCAGGGAACGCCGCCGTGCGCGCCGGCGTCGCACATCACGAACTTCCAGTCGTCGGTGACAATGCAGCGGCGATGCCCCTGGGGGCCCTGGCCGAAAATGTAGTCCCACCAGGGATGGTTGATCTCCAGGTAGGCGGAGTCGTGCGGACCGGCCGGCGCTTCGCCGCGCAAGAACGGCGCGAACGACGTGCCCTGCATGCGGTCCGGTATCGCCGCATGGCAGAGATCGAGAAGGGTGGGGGCCACGTCGGTCATATTGAAGAAATCGTCCGCCATACGGCCGGCCGCGACGCGGCCGGGCCAGCGCACCAGGAACGGAATCGCGGCGGATTCCTCGTAGAACTGGTTTTTGCCTTCGATGCCGTGGCTGAACAGGCAATCGCCGTGGTCGGCCGTGAACACGACCAGCGTGTTGTCCGCCAGGCCGGTCCGTTCCAGCGTTTCCATCAGCCGGCCCACGTTGGCATCGAGGCCGAGCACGTTGGCATGGTACTGAACGGACTCTTCCAGCGCGGTATCGCGCAGGCGGGCGGGAACGTTGTACCGTACGTCTTCTGGTGTAATCTGTCTGCGCGCCTGCTCGAACAGGTTCTGCCGCGCCGCGCTCAAGTCGTAAGGCCGGTGCGGCGGGACCCAGGAGAGAAAGAGGAAGAACGGACGGCTTGATGCCGCGCGCTTGCCGATCAGGTCGATCGCGAGCTCGGTCTGCATGTCGGGTTCCCATTGCCCTTCGTAGCGGACCGGCTCGCCGTCGTCGGTGTAGTGCATCGCGCCGACGCGCGGCGTGCCGCAGTTGACGCCGGCCCAGAACCCATCGAAGCCGAAACGTCGCTCGCCGCGGGGGACATGCGACCCCGGGCGGCCGTCGTCGGTGTGCCACTTGCCGATGTAGTGGCAGTCATACCCCGCGCCGGTCAGGGACTTGGCGATCGAGACCTCCCCCGGGTCGAGCAGGCGGTCGTTGAAGAAATACGGCCGGCCCGCGACGTCCCGCAGGGCATGGTTGAAACGTCCCGTCAGCAGCGCCGCCCGCGCGGGGGTACACATCGGGTTCACGCAGTAGGCTTGGCGAAAGGCGGTTCCCTCCGCGGCCAGGCGGTCCAGGTTCGGCGTGCCGACCGGTCCCCCGTACAGGCTCAGACTGTCCCGCCGGAGCTGGTCGCACAAGATCAAGAGTATGTTGGGCTGCATCCGCTTTCCTTCTTCACCACGGGACCGTCCTCGTCCCTTTCCATTCCGATTCGAAAAACCAGCCTACCTCAAACAGCCGGATAAAAGCTAGACACGATCCGGTCATTCGTTGATGAATGCGGGTCGTGTCACCAATGACCCAAAACCGCACGGGAGGCGAACATGCGCAGGAACACGTGAACGGGGCGGTGCATCCGCCGGAGTGGGGCAAGCCGTACGGAAAGGCCCGCGTGCGCTGCCTGGCCTCCGGGCACGATCAGAAATCGGTCGATCTTACCCTGCCTCACTTTTCTGCTTGCAGCCGGAGCGGCGCCTGGATACCATGGCATCATATTGCGGCGTAAAATGACGGGAGCATGACCACCATGTACGTGCCGAGACTTCTGGCGCCACCGAAGGCGAGTTGCTTTCTTTTCGGGCCGCGTGGGACGGGAAAGAGCATGTGGCTCCGGCAGACCCTCCCGGACGCGCACGTGATCGACCTTCTTCGGGAAGCGGAATATCAGCGGCTGCTTGCCGACCCGGGACTGTTTGCCGACCGGCTTCGTGCCGTTCGCCCTGGAGCATGGGTTGTCGTCGACGAAGTTCAGCGCCTGCCCAACCTGCTGAACGAAGTCCACCGTTTCATGGAGGAGAAACGGTTGCACTTCGTGCTGTGCGGATCGAGCGCGCGCAAGCTTAAACGCGCCGGCGTCAACCTGCTGGCGGGACGGGCGCTGAAGCGCTCCATGCACCCGTTCGTGCCGGAAGAACTCGGGGAACGTTTCGATCTGGCGGATGCGCTGCAGCACGGTTTGATGCCCGTGGTATGGGATTCCCCCGACCGTGAAGAGACGGTGGCGGCCTATGCGCAGCTCTACCTGAAGGAGGAAATCCAGGCGGAAGCACTGGTCCGAAACCTTCCCGGATTCGCGCGCTTTCTGCCGATTGCCGCATTGTGCCATGGCCAGATCCTGAACATCAGCAATACGGCCCGCGAGGCAGGCGTATCGCGCACCACCGTGGCCGGGTACCTGGATATCCTCGAGGAGACATTGGTGGGCTTCCGGCTTCATGCGTATGAAGCGAGGCTTCGTGTGCGGGAACGCAAACTGCCCAAATGGTATTGGTGCGATCCGGGCATCGTGCGGTCCATGAAGCGCGCCCCGTGCCGACTGGCGCCCGAAGAGCGCGGCGTGTTTTTCGAGGGACTGGTGGCTCAGACGATCCGCGCTTACCGGGACTATCGCAAGGTCTGCGATGAATTCTACTACTGGGCCCCCGCTGAAAGCGCGACAACGGAGGTAGACTTTTTGCTCGCCCGCGCGGGCGCGTTCGTGGCCGTTGAAGTGAAGTCGGGACGGCAATTCGACCAGGGGTGGTGCAGAGGGCTGCGCGCGGTCGCGCCGCTCAAGGGGTTGTGCCGCCGCCTGATTGTCTGCCCCGCAGGTCCGGCGTTGCGGACGGAGGACGGCATTGAGGTCGTCGCCTTCGCGGACTTCGCGTCGATGTTGGCTTCGGATACCGTGTGGCCTTGAGGCGCACACGGGGCAACCTTACCCCCGGACGGCCCGCCGATTCGCGGCCCGAATACGGCTGGCGGGGACGCGGGCCATCCAACACGCGCAGGGGCCGCCGCGCGTCGGGCGGATTGTAACGTTACGGCGTGTTGCCCGAACCGAAAAGACGCCTTCGGCGAGATGTCTCGACAAGCGCGACATGACAATTGCATGGGAAACCCGAGCTCTTCAGACCGGTCATTCCGAGCGAAGTCGAGGAATCTCGATTCCGGCAACATGCCGTGTGACCGGATATGTATATAGATTGACCCGATCGTGTCTTGCGCGAGGCGGGGCGGCCGGGTAGGCTTGATTTTTTAATGACCAATGACCAATGACCATCAACCGCACCGGAGGCGAACATGAATAGGAATGGAATGAATCGGACAACGTCTATATGGATCGTACTGCTGTGCGCCATGGCGTGGTGCGGACTGTCGGCGGTTGCTGACACGGACGCGTCGGGCGTGCAGATCGAGTACCTGGTGGACGTCCCGCCGGCGGTTCGCAGCGACG
>JAFGIZ010000136.1 GCA_016929365.1 Lentisphaerota bacterium | reverse complement strand
GCCAAGGAGCGGGCCTGCGAAGAGATCGGGATCTATTCCGACGACAACCGCCTGCCCGCCGAGACGCCGCAGGCGGAGCTCCTGGCCCTGGTCGAACGCCTGAACGGCGACTCGCGCATCCACGGCATCCTCGTTCAGCTTCCCCTCCCGCCGCCGCTGGAGGAGCGGACCGTTCTGCGCGCCGTAACCCCGGATAAGGATGTCGACGGCTTTCACCCGGTGAATGTCGGCAAGATGGTCATCGGCGAAAAGGCTTTCCTGCCCTGCACGCCGCACGGCGTCGTCCAGCTGCTCGCCCGCAGCGGGGTGGAGACCTCGGGGGCACACGTGGTCGTCGTCGGCCGCAGCAACATCGTGGGCAAACCGGTCGCCAACATGCTGCTCCAGAAAAAGGAACATGCCAACGCGACGGTCACGGTCTGCCACACCGGCACCCGGGATATGGGCGCCTTTACCCGCCAGGCGGACATCCTGATCGTTGCCGCCGGCCGGCCCCGCACCGTCACGGCGGATATGGTCAAGCCCGGCGCCGTCGTCATCGACGTCGGCGTAAACCGCGTCGAGGATCCTTCCAGAAAGCGCGGGTACCGCCTGGTCGGCGACGTCGACTTCGACAGCGTCCGCGAAACCGCTTCGCGGATTACCCCGGTTCCGGGCGGCGTCGGCCCCATGACCATCACGATGCTGCTGTATAACACCGTCGCGTCGGCCGCGGCCCGCCTGGCCTGATCCGGTCCCGCGGTCTTACGCCTCCGGGGCCGCGTCGTCCCGGCCGGCCGAGCCCTCGATGTCGAGGATCTCGAGGTCGTCGAGGTAGGTCTCCGTGAGAAAATCCCGCGGTTTCTCCGCGCGTTGCAGCACGTCCGATATCTGCATCGCCAGGGCCGTAATGTCTTCCAGGCTGCGGCGCATCTCCGCCGGGCGTGTCTCTCCCTTCTCCAGGGCCACCAGCATCAGCTTGGCGCGTACGGTAATGACCGTGAGGGCCTGGTTGATGCGATGCTTGAGCGCGCCGGCCAGCGCCTCCACCGCGGCGCGCTTGTGTTCCTTCTCCGCCACGGCCGCCTGCCGCTTGACCTCCGTAATGTCCTCGATCATGACGGCGCGTACCTCCTCCCCGCCGCCCCCGACCGCCGTCAGCCGCAAATCGCGCCCGCCCCGTCCCGGTATTTCGCAAGCGCACTCATGAATCCGCACGCCTTCTCCGGGCCCGTCCAGGAACGCGTCGAGGGCGGCGTCCGCGTGCAGGATCCCGGCCAGCGGCCGCCCCAGCGCCGACGGGAAGTCCGGGAGCCCGACATAATCGAGCAAGGCCCGGTTCGTGCGCCGAATCCGCCCCTGTGTATCGACAAGCAGCATGATCGTCGGGCTCAGGTCGATCATGCGCTCCAGTTGCCGCTTCGCGCTCTCGATGATGCGGCCCAGTTCCGGTTCCTGTGCGGGATCCTTCGCCATGTTCATCCTTTCGCCGCGGCCACCCGGTTCCGCCCCGCGGCCTTGGCACGATAGAGCGCCCGGTCGGCCGCCTCGAGAACTTCCCGCGGCGTCTCGTAGCGCGCCCCGCGCGAGGCCACACCGATGCTGACCGTCACGGTCGTCGCCTGCCGCGGCTTTTCCGGCGGACGGGGCGATTCCGGCTTGCGGCGCGGCCGGCCTCTTCCCCGGATCGTGAAACGCCGCGATGCGATATGCTCCCGCAACGTCTCGACCGCCGCCCGTACCGCGGCGGTATCGTCGGTCTCGGCCACGATGACGAACTCTTCGCCCCCGTAACGGTAGGCACGGCCCGCGTTCGAGCGGCGCAGGGCCGCCGCGATGTAACGCAGAACCTGGTCGCCCGCGTCATGCCCGTAGCGGTCGTTGATGCGCTTGAACCGGTCCACGTCCACAATCGCCAGCGTGTAGCGCGGCCCCAGCCGCATGAAATGCTGCTTCAGCGACCGCCTCCCCGGCAACTCGGTCAATTCGTCGACAAACGCGTTGCGCCAGACGCTTTCCAGCACGGTCCAGGCCAGCAGGACTCCGGCCCCCGCCATGAACAGCGTCAGAACCGCCTCGGACCGGTCCGTGCCCCAGTGCGGCGCACGAAAGCTCAACCCCGCCAGGACGCACAGGATGCTCAGCCACAGCGACGGCCCCAGCAACGGACTCTCGTGCCGCTTGCGCACGAAGAACAGGGGCGTACAGAGCGCGAGCGCGGCCCACCCCGCCCCGGGCAGGCCCAGCAGCCCCCCGCGCGGACTCAACACCGCCTCCGGCACCAGGCCCGCTTCTCCGGCGCGCAAGCCGCCGAGCAGAACCGCAAACACCGGCGTCGCGAACACGAGCAAAACGCGCGCCAGGCCCGCCCGCGTCCAGAGCCCCCGTTCGTTCAGACCGTAGAACACGAGGCCGAACACCGGCGCACCGACGGAGCCCGCCAGGACCACCGCATCCGCCCGCGCCGCGTCCGCGCGGCCCCAGGCGCTGTAGCGCGCCATGAAATACAGCAAGACCGCCAGGAGCGCCACCAGGCTGACCCGTATCTGCGCGAACAGGCTGCCCAGGACCAGGGCGACAGCCAGGATGACGTAGGGCAAGAAGCGGAAAAAGGCGCTTTCGGGCCACGCGGCCAACCCGTCCCAGCCCTGGGCTAAAGCCGCCAGAAAGGCGAATAACGAAACAGGCAGAAGCAAAGGCGTCAATCTGGTCATGTCAGTCCCGCGCTTGATTCCTGACGCCGACACTGTAAACTATGCCGCAACCGTTCAGCAAACAGGAACTGCGCCGCGGATACCGCCGCGGCGGCGTTCCGGCGCCATACCCCGGCAGGAAACAGGAGGAGTGCAAACCATGGCCCCCGTCGACTTCAAATCCGCGTACAAGACCATCATGGACGACCACTTTCCGGATCGCCTGGAAGTCAGTTTTGTCGACGGAAAGACGCGCCAGACCCTGGTCTACGAAAAAGTCACCTGGACCATCGACGGCACCCGCAAAGGCCTGCGCTACGGCGAAAACCCGGGCCAGGAAGCCGCTCTCTACCGCCTGGTCAACGGGAATCTTGCGCTTGGCGACGTGACGTCCATCCAACCCGGCCGCTACCTCGCCTCCGACGTCGAGCTGCTCCAGTCCGGCAAGCACCCGGGCAAGATCAACATCACCGACGTCGACAGCG
>JAFGIZ010000135.1 GCA_016929365.1 Lentisphaerota bacterium | reverse complement strand
TCGTGACGGGCCCGACCGGCAGCGGCAAGAGCACGACCCTCTATGCGTGCCTGAGCCGCCTGAATACCCGCGACCGCAAGATCATTACCATCGAAGACCCCGTCGAATACGAGCTGAAGGGCCTGACGCAGACGCAGATCCGTCCGGAAATCGGGCTGACCTTCGCCCGCGCCCTGCGCAGCATGTTGCGCCACGACCCCGACGTCATGATGGTGGGCGAAGTGCGCGACCGCGAGACGGCGGAGATCGCCATCCAGACCGCCATGACCGGCCACCTGGTGCTGAGCACCCTGCACACCAACGACGCCGCCGCCGCGGCGGTGCGCCTCATCGATATGGGCGTGGACCCGTACCTGATTACCTCCACGGTGCTGGTCTTCGTGGCGCAGCGCCTGGTGCGGGTGATCTGCCCGGCCTGCAAGGAGCGCGTGGCGGCGCCGGAGACGGAGCCGCGCCTGCCGGAGGCCGCGGAACGGATCGCCGCGTATTATGCCGGGCAGGGCTGCGCCGAGTGCCGCGGCCGGGGCTATCGCGGGCGGGTGGCCATTGCCGAGTTCCTGCCCCTGCGGGACGAAATCCAGGAACTGATCCTGCAACGGGCGTCGGCCGCGGCCATCCGCAAACAGGCCGACACCCTGGGGATGGACACCCTGGCGCGGAACGGCTGGGAGAAGGTGGCCGCCGGCGTTACCACCGTCGAAGAAGTCCTGCGCGTCACGAGCATGTAAGGCCGGCCGTCAGCCGCCCGTGCCGATTTCGAAGATCGGCAGCAGCATGGACGCCACAATGAAGCCGACCACCAGCCCCACGACCAGGATCAGGATCGGCTCCAGCAGCGACGTGGCCATGCGGCTCTGCTGTTCCACTTCCTTCTCGTAAAAGCCGGCCACCTCGCTCAGCGATTCCTCGAGCCGGCCCCCCTCCTCGCCCACGGCGACCATGTTCGAGACGAAGGCCGGGAAATGCGCCGCGCGCTTCAGCCCGTCGGACAGGCGCATGCCCTGCATGACCGTGTCCCGCCGGGCCGTTTCCACCTCGTCGCGCAGCACGGCGTTGCCCAGCGTCTGCCCGCTCAAGTCCAGCGCCCGGTCGATCGGGATGCCGCCCTCGATCAACAGGGCGAGCGTCCGCGCAAACCGGGCGATCGAGGCTTCGGAAACGAAACGCCGCACCAGGGGCAGGCGCAACTTGACGCCGTCGACAAAGGCGCGCCCTTTCTCCGCCGCGGCGAGCCGCTTGTAGACCGCCCAGAGCAGCAAGGCCGCGATGACGATCCAGTACCAGTTGGCCGAGAAGAATCCGCTCGTGCCGATCAGCAGGCGCGTCGGCAGCGGCAGCTCGCGGTAGTCCTTGAAGAGGGCGACGACCCGCGGCAGGAAGAAGGAGAACAGCACAAAAACCGTCAAGACCCCCACGGTCAGCACCAGGACGGGATAGGCCATGGCCGACTGCACCTTGCGGCGGACTTCCTCCTCCGCCTCGCGCGCCTCGGCCAGACGGGTGAGGATCGTGTCCAGCACGCCCGCCGATTCGCCGGAGCGCACCATGTTGACGTACAGCTCGGGAAACAGCGACGGGTAGGCCGTGAGGGCATCCGACAGCATGGCGCCCTCCCGGATGCGCGCCTCCAGGTCTTCCACCACGCGCCGCAGCCGGAGATTCCCGGTCTGGTCGACCACCGTGGTCAAGGCCCGCAGGATCGGCACGCTGGACCGCGTCAGGCTGGCCAGCTGCCGCGTGAAGACCGTGATGTCGCGCGCCGTGATGCGCCGCCGCCGGAAGCGCGGCCCGCGGTTCCCGTCTGCGTCGGCCGCCTTTTCGCGTACCCAGACCGGGGCCAGGCCCTGCTGCTCCAGGTACGCCACCGCGCCCGCGCGGGTTTCCGCGTCCACCTCGCCCTCGACCGTCCGGCCGGGGCCCTGCTTCGCCTTGTAGCGGTACGCCGGCATGGGGACAGGATAGGGCGTCGCGCGCCGGGTGTCGAGCGCGGCGTCGGGCGGCCCTTTACCCTTTACTCCCGCGTCCCGACCGCCTAGGCTCGTACAAGAAGGAGATGACCATGCAACACACAAGGCGATGCAACGCGTTTACGCTGATCGAGCTGATGGTGGTGGTAATTATTATCGCGGCCCTGGCGGGCATGGTGCTGCCGCGTATCCTGCCGGCGTCCGACGAGGCCAAACGCAACATTTCAAAAGGGGATATTGCGAACATCACCGTGGCGCTGAAGCTGTACCGGCTGCACAACGACCGCTTCCCCGGCACCCAGGAAGGATTGAACGCGCTGATGACCAAGCCGCCTTCGGCGCGTAACTGGCACGGCCCGTATCTCGAAAAGCGCCCGCTGGATCCGTGGAGACGCGAATACCAGTATCGCTATCCCGGCAACCGGAACCCGGTTGGTTTCGACCTCTGGTCGCTCGGGCCGGACGAAAACGACCCGGACGACGACGTCGCCAACTGGGACACGTAACGACGGGAAAGGCGAGGACGGAACGCCGTGATGCAGAGGCCGCAGGACCCCCGGGCTCCGGCCGGCACGGACCGCGGGTTTACGCTGATCGAGGTCCTGGTCGCGCTGGTCATTCTCTCGACGGGTATAGTCGTCGTGCTCGGCGCCTTCGAAACGTCGCTTGTGGCCCTGGGCGAGGCCCGTGATACGGTGCGGGCCGCGCGGATCCTGCGCGAGGCCCTGGCGGACGCACGGGTCGCGGCGCAGAGCGGAGGCGCCGCGGGCCTGACGGCGGCCGCGGGGCGCCTGGAAGCACCGGACGGCTGGGACGGCCGGCTCGAAACGGAGCCGCTGTTGCCGGCCGCGGGAAGGGGCGGCACCACCAACCGGTTGTATCGTGTCGGCGTGCGGGCTTCGCGCCGGGCCGTCGACCGCGAGTACGCGCTGGCCACCTTCGTGCGGGTCCGGGAGAAGCCATAGGGAACCATGCATTCACGCGCCTTCACCCTGCTCGAGCTGCTCATCGTCGTGGCGATTCTCTCCGTGGTCATCGGCGTCGTGGCCGCCTGCCTTACGAGCGGCATGCGGGTCTGGGAAGAAGCGCGCGCCTTCAGCCTCGGCGAGGCCGAAGCGGATCTCGCCCTGATTCAATTCGAACGGGACGTACGCAACATGTTCCCGTTCTACGGGATTCCCTTCGAGGGCGAGGCGGAGGCCGTCACCCTGTCCGGCCGCGTCGGCCGGGAAGACAGTCCCGACCGGCCCGGGGGCATCCGTTACCGCTTTGACCGCGCCGCCGGGGCGCTGCTGCGGGAAACGTGGCCGTTCCCGGCGGCAGGACCGGAACCGCGGCCCGAAACCCTGGTTGACGACGTTGCACAGGCCGCCCTGGACTATTTCGTGGTCCCGCCCGGAGAGGGCGCGAGCGAAGGGCAATGGATGACGCAGACCACCAACATGCCCCGGGCGGTGCGGCTCAGCCTGCGGCTCGGCGGCTCGGATGAAACACTGGTGCGAACGGCGGTCAGGGAGTAACGGAACGATGCAGCAGGCCTGCTTGCCTTCATGCCGCGGCCGGCGCACTCCGGCCCCGCGCGGCCTGTCCGCCGGCCGGTCGGCCAGCGTGTTGATCGTCACTCTCTGGACGCTGTTCTTCCTGGCGGCCCTGGCCGTGGCGGTCAGCGGCCACGTGTCGGCCGCCACGCGCCTGGCGGGGGCGCTCCGGGCCGATGCGGCCGGCCGGGCCGCCGCGCAGGCGGGCCTTGAGGCCGCGATCATGGAGGCCCTGGCCGAGACCAATGTCATGGGCCTGGCGGAGACCAGTTGGAATAACGACGCGGCGCGTTTCAGCGGCAGCGTGGACGACGCGCCGGCAGCCGGCGGGGGAGAACGCGCGCTCGGCGCGTACCGGATCCTGTACACGTATGCCGGGGAGGAGGGCACGGCCACGAATACCGGGGTGACCTCCGAAGCCGCCCGGATTAATCTGAACGAGCTCGGCAACCGGTCCAACCGGGCCATGCTGAAAGCGCTGCTGGAACGGGCGGGCGGCTTGGACGGCCGCGCGGCGGATGCGCTGGTCGTGTCGATCCGGGACTGGTGCGACGCGGACGACGAGGAACGGGATGCGCAGTTGACAGGAGGAAGCGAGAGCGGCTACTATGCGGCCCTCAGTGCGCCTTACGCGTGCCACAACGGGCGCCTGGAATCGATGGAGGAGCTGTTGCTGGTGAACGGGGTGGACCCGGCTTTGTGCGACGCGATTGCCCCGTACGTGACCGTGTACGGCACGGGGGAGAAAATACACGTCAACCTGGCCGACCCCGTGGTTCTGGAATGCGCGGCGCGGGGCGCGGGCGTGGATGCGGCGGAGGTCGAAGGGCTGGTGTCGGACGTGGTCCGGGCCCGGCCGCGGCCGACCCTGGCGGCGTTTTCGGAGGTGCTGGGGAACACCGCGCCCTGGCAGCGGATGCGGCGCCTGTTGACGACGGAAGCGGACACGGTAAGCGGCACGGCCTGCGGCCGGCCGGCCGGCGCCGGGCGCGATACGGTGCGCATCGCGTTTGCGTTTGATGCGGGGGCGGGTAAGATGGTGTATTGGAACGAACGGTAAGCGGAGCCCCTTTGTTTTCATGAGCAGATCCGGTTCCAGGCGCATGATTCTCGGCATCGAGCTGTTGGCCGACCGGTTTAAACTGGCACAGTTTCAAACCGCGGGCGGCGGGCTGTCGCTGGTCAAGGCGCATGTCGAGGTGTTCGGCACGGACGACGGCAGCCTGGCGCAGCGGCTGGCCGCGGCGCTCGAATCCGAGGGCTTTGCGAAAGCCCCGGTCCTGGCCTGCCTGCCGCGCCAGGTCGTGACCGTCCGCATAATCGAGCTCCCCTCGACCGATCCGGCCGAGATCGCCGATATGGTGCACCTGCAGATGGGCAAGCAGACGCCCTATTCGGAGGAAGAGATCGTCTCGGATTACCGGATCCTGGGCGCCGGACGCGAGGGGTATTCGCGGGTCATGCTGGCCATCGTGCAGCGCACCGTGCTGCGGCACCATTATCACACCATTGAATCGGCGGGATTGACCGTCGCGCGCATGTCGGTCAGTTCCGAAGGCATCCTGAACTGGTACCGGCGCGCCGGGAACCGGCCTTCCGGCGATGCGGCGGACGTGCTGCTGGACGTGGACGCGGGCTCCGCGGACGTCACCGTGATGGCCGGCGGCATGCCGGTTTTCTCGCGCGGTATCCTGATCGGCGCGGAAGCGCTCGCGGGCGGGGATGACGCGCCGAAGGCGCAACTGTGCCAGGAGGCGCAACGCTGCCTGGAGACCTGCCGGGCGGAAGCGGCGGACTTGACGGTCGGTAAAATCCTGCTGACCGGCGCCGGCCCGAAGGTGGCCGGATTGAGCGGGTTGCTCAAGGAAAAGCTGGGAGTCGACGTGGAGGCGCGCGACGCCGTGGCCGAACTGGTCACGGCGGGCGAGCGGCCGGAGGACAGCGGCACGGCATCGTTTACGGCGCTGGCCGGCATGGCCGCCGCACCCGAAGATCTGGCCTTCAACCTGATCCCCGGTTCCGTCACGTTGCGGCGGAGCCTGACCCGCAAGGCGAAGGGATTGACGCTGTTCGGCATCCTCCTGATGGCCGTGCTGGTCTCGGCCTCGGTCTATACGTCCGTCAGGATGAGCTTCAAGCAGGCGCGGCTGAACGCGCTGCAGGCCCGGTACCGCGCGACGGAGGCGGACGCGCGCGAGGTGGAACGCCGGCATGACCTGGTCAAACTGGTCAACCGGCGGCGCGATGCGCGGTTTGCGGCGTTGACGCTCCTGAGCGAGCTTCACAACCGCCTGCCGCCCGAACTGGCCCTGGAGGAGATTGTGCTGGATGTGGAACGGGACGCCGGACAGGTGCGCCTGGCGGGCAACGCCGCGGAACGGACCGACGTCAGCGCCCTGGTGCGGAACCTGGAGGCGTCGGCGCTGCTGCAAAACGTGCAGACGGAAGGCACGACCAGCCGGGACCGGGAAACGGGCCGGTATGCGTTCCGGGTGACGGCGTCGCTGGAGGAGTAGCGGAGGGCACGGGCATGTTTCTGGATCGACTGGACAAACTGCGGACACGCGAGAAGATCGGCCTGCTCGTGGCGGTGCTGGTGCTGCTGGGGCTGTTGATCGACAACCTCGTGGTCAAGCCGGTGCTCCGGACGATGGCCCGGATGGATACGGCGATCGAAGAAGCGGAAAGCCGCCTGGCCTACAACCTGGGGGTGCTCCGCTGGAAAGACGACGTCGAGGCGCAGTATGCCGCCCTGGAAGGCTTGCTGCTCCCGGGCGGTTCCGAGGCGGAGGAAGCGGACAAAATGACCGCGCAGATCGACCGCCTGGCCCGCGAAGCGGGCATGCAGGTGCCGGCGATGGGCAGCCTGCGTCCCGCATCGCGCGGGGCTTGCGAAGAATATGCCGTCGAGATCAAGAGTTTCGAAGCCGACCTGCCGAACCTGCTGACCTTCCTGTATCGCTGCCGGCAGGCGCCGGGCCTGCTGAAAGTGTCCAAGCTGGCCCTGGAGCCCAAGCGGGACAGCGGCCTGGCGCAGGGCTCGATGGTCATTACCAAAGTGCTGCTGCGAGGGGAGTCCTAGACCGGCCCGAGGGTCGGCTCCGTCCGGGCCGCAACCCGCCCGGAAGCACGTTGCTACATGGCTGAAAACGAAACAGACGACGCAACGCCTCCGATCGAGGAAGGCGAATTGACACCGCCCGGCGGCGAGACGCTGCCGCAGCTGCTGAAAACCGAGGCGGCGGTGCACGAGCTGCAGCGGTACGTCGAGACCGAACGACGGCGCAACCGGAAAATCCTGGTCTGGACCAGCACGATATCCATTTTCATTGTGCTGCTCGTACTGGTCCTTTTCGTGTCGGTCGGCATTTTCGTGATGCGCCATACGCGCCGCACCGCGGCCATGGTCGGCAACATCGAGACGCAAACCGCGGCCTACGTGTCGCAGGTCACCGGCGTCACAACGCGCCTGGGCAGCATCGAGGCGGGCCAGACGGCGATCGAGACGGGGCTGCAGTTCAGCGCGGCCGAACGGGTCCGGGAGAACCGGCTGTTCAGGTCCAACCTCGAGCGGTTCAGCCGCTGGGTCGCCATGCGCGATACGGACAGCGCG
>JAFGIZ010000134.1 GCA_016929365.1 Lentisphaerota bacterium | reverse complement strand
GAGCCCCCCAACCCGCTCCGTCAAAGGATGTTGCGTCTCCGCGAGGTCCGCCGGATGAAAAAACGTCACGCCGGAGGCTCGCGCCGTCACCGTCGCGTTCCGCCGGCTTGCCGTCCTTTCCATTACCATGCTTGTGCCCATAGAACCTCCCAATGGAGAAGAGGATAGAACTTCGTTGTTAGAACGATATTGGAATGAGGTTAGTCCATTGTTGCACGCAGCCCTACAGGGCGGCTCATTCTGGCAATTTTGCCCGATTTCCGCGCAAATCGGCCGCCTTTCCGACAATGTGGGGCGTCTTCGTTGGGAAATCCGGGTTGCCGTACGGGTTTTTACAAACCAATGGCCAAGCAACACGACCTTTTAACCGCCCGCTGATTTCCTCCTAATGGAACCGAGGGATGCTGCGAAACGAATATGCCAATTAGAGGAGCACCGGAGGTGAAACGTATGCGCGAATTCCATTTCATGGCAACGACCCTTTCAGGGCTCGTCGACCCGGGCATCGCCCGGGCCGCGATCCGGGCCGGTGAGATCGGCGCGGTCAACGCGGAATACGCGCCGGCGGCGGACTCCGTACTGGAAGCTCTCCATACCCTCCGGGGGAGCCCGCGCGCGCATTGCGGCGTGCGCCTCGACCCCGGCGATTTCCGCGTGTGCCATGCCGTGTTGCGCGATCTGCCCGATCATGTCGGCTGGGCGATTCTCGCCGGCTCGAACCCGGGAGCCGCGTGCGGGGCCGTGCCGGCGCTGCGAAAGGCCGGGGTGAAGGTGCTCGTCGAAACTTCCCGCGTCGATCTGGCGCGAGCCGCGGAATTGGCCGGCGCGGACGGCGTCATCGCCAGGGGAAATGAAGCCGGCGGCTGGGTCGCGCAGGAAAGAACATTCCTCCTGTTCCACCGCCTGCGCCGCGCCGTGCGCGCGCCGGTATGGCTGCAGGGCGGCCTGGGCCCGCGCGCGATCGCCGCGGGCAGCGCCGCCGGCGCTGCCGGGGTCATCCTCGACGCGCCGCTGGCGCTCGTGGCGGAATCGCCGGTGCCATTCGATTTCCGCCGGCGCCTCGCGGGGATGGACGGCCACGGGACCGTCTGCCTGGGCCGCGAATGGTACGCTCCCTTCCGGATGCTGGCCCCCTGCCGGTCGGAGACGATCCGCATGCTGGCCGAGGTCTGCGCCAGGCCGTCCACCGGGCCGGATTCCATGGAGCGACGGGCGGCCGCCTGGCATGAGGCGATCCGGTCGCGCGTCCGGTGGGCCGACGATGCGGATTCCGTGCAGCCGCTCGGGCGCGACGCCTGTCTCGCCCGGCGCGTGGCCGCACGCTACGGCGACACGGCGCGATCGCTCGCGGGCTGGCGAAGCGAATGCCGCGCCCATCTACGGGCCCTGCGGGAGACCCCGGCCCCCGAATGGGCCTGGGCCGAGCCGCTCTCGCGGCCGGAGGCGGAGCCGGCCATGACCGCGCGGGACGTCGCGGCGCCCGAGGACGACGCTTTCGTCTCCTCGGCTTTTCCGTCGCGGCTGAACTGACGGGCCGCGCGCTCACGTGAAACTCACATCCCCCCCATCGTTGCCTAGCGCGCATATGTTCTACTGTTCCGGCATTCTGAAGACAAGACCGCCCATGACCGGCGCATTCCGGCGCCGCGAGCGGCGGCCGGATTGGAAGGAATTGGCGATGTACAACGCGCAATTTATTGCTGAGCACCGGGAGACGGCTTCTTACACTCATGCTCTCCGCGGCGCCGGATGGGACCGGGTCGTTGCCGCGGTTCTTCTGTTGCCCGCTTTCCCGGTGCTCGGCTTTCTCTTTCTGCTTCACAAATGCCTCATCCGCGACGGCGGCCCGTTCTTCTACCGGGGCGAACGCATCGGCAAGGACGGGATACGGTTTCGGATGTACAAGATCCGGACACTGGCGCCGGACGCCGAGCGCCGGCTCGAGGGACGGCTCCACAAGTCGGATCGAACGCTGGAACCGCCCTTCGGATCGTTCCTGCGCAAGACGCGGCTCGACGAACTCCCGCAGCTCTGGAACATCCTCCGCGGCGACATGGCGTTCGTGGGTCCGCGCCCCGAACGGCCATCCGTCTACGAAGCCATGTGCAAGCACATACCGAACTACCACGCGCGTTTCCGGGTGTTGCCCGGCTTGACGGGGCTGTCGCAGTTTCTGACCCCGCATGGCACGCCGAAGAAGATCCGCGCGCGCGTGGACAACATCCTGGTGCGCAAGATGCACAATCCCGGCTGGCGCCTGTTGATCCTGCTGTGGACGGTATACGCCGTGGCTCGCAACGTTCTCCTGGAGTTCTGGCGGCTGGCGCGGAAGATGTTTCGCCTGACGGAGCGGCCCCGGATGCGGGCCTGTCCCGTGGCCGTACGCGAGGTCCGGACGCGAAGCGAGCCGGTCGAACGCCGTTTCTTCTACGTGATCGAAATTCACGACCGGATCGCGCACGTACTCACGGAGGAACCGCTGCGCCATGGCGAAGAACTGGATTTCGTTCTGGCGCGGGAACGGCGACACCAGAGGAAAGGCGTTCGTTGTCACGGCGTGGTGAAGACTCCCGCATTTCAGCCGCGGGAAACGGCGCCGGGAAGGAAGCTTTATCCGTGCGTGATCGAGTACCGGCCGGT
>JAFGIZ010000133.1 GCA_016929365.1 Lentisphaerota bacterium | reverse complement strand
GGCCCCCGCACGATCTCGACCGCGGCGCCGTCCTCGGGCGGACGCACGAACAGCGTATCATCCACGTCGAAGGCCCTGGGCTGCCGCACCCGCGGATAGGAGAACTCCTCGAGGAGTCTCGGATCGACCACGCGCCCCGTCAGCGCGGCCGCCGCCGCAATCGGAGGGCTCACCAGGTAAACCCGGGCCGACGCCGTTCCGGAACGGCCCTCGAAGTTCCGGTTCGACGTCCGCAGCGACACGGCGTTTTCTCCGGGCGACAGCGAATTCCCGATGCAGAAACCGCAAGCGTTCTCCAGAATGCGCGCCCCCGCGTCGATCAGATCCGCCAGCAACCCCTCCTTCGCCAGCATGCGCAGGACCTGGCGGGAGCCCGGCGCAATCCCCAGGCTAACGCTCGGATGCACCGTACGACCGGCCAGAATCCGGGCCACGATCTTCAGATCCCGGTACGACGAGTTGGTGCACGACCCGATCAACACCTGGTCCACCTTCAACCCCGTCAGGGAGGCCACCGTTTCGATGTTGCCCGGTGAATGCGGCGCCGCGGCCAGCGGTTCCAGCTCCGCCAGGTCCAGAACCTCCTCCCGCTCGTAATCCGCATCCTTGTCCGCCGCCAGCGGGCTCCAGGCGTCCCCGCGCCCCTGCGCTTCCAGAAAAACCCGCGTGACCGCATCGCTCGGGAAAACGGACGTCGTCACCCCGCACTCCGCCCCCATGTTCGCGATTGTCGCCCGCTCGGGCACATCCAGGCGCTTTACCCCGGGGCCCGCGTATTCGAACACCCGCCCCACGTTGCCCCGGGTCGAAAAGCGCTCCAGCACCTTCAACACCACGTCCTTGGCCGTCACCCAGGGCTGCAGGCTGCCTTTCAGGACAATCCGTACGACCCGGGGACAGGTCATGAAAAACGGCCGGCCGCTCATCGCCGCCGCCACGTCCAGCCCCCCCGCCCCGATCGCCAGCATGCCCAACCCGCCTCCCGTCGGCGTGTGCGAGTCCGAGCCCAGCAGCGTCTTCCCCGGCGCCCCGAACCGTTCCAGGTGCACCTGATGGCAGATCCCGTTGCCCGGGCGCGAGAAAACCGCCCCGTACCGGGCGGCGGCCGATTGCAGATAGGCATGGTCGTCGGCGTTTTCCGGGCCGATCTGAATCGTGTTGTGGTCCACGTAGCTGACCGTCACCTCGTTCCGGATCCGCGCCGCGCCCATGGCCTCGAATTCCAGAAACGCCATCGTCCCCGTCGCGTCCTGGGTCAGCGTCTGGTCGATTCGGATGCCGATCTCCTCGCCGGGTTTCAGCTCTCCTTCCGCCAGATGCCCGCTCAATATCCGCTCAACAATATTCACGTCCTCTTCCCGTCCCTTCTCTCCCCGCGCACGCACCCGATACCAACTCTCGCTGCGCCGTCAAAGCAAAAAAACCGCACGCCGCCTGCATCCCGTCAATCCTGTTACTCCTTTCACAAGACGCCCCTCCTGCATGCCCTCACTCCCGCGGCGCCTTCCCCCCCGGCTCGTCCCGGATCACCGTGTCATGCGCTTCGGACAGCATGCCGGGATAATCCAGGGTATAATGCAGTCCCCGGCTCTCCTTGCGCATCAGCGCCGACCGTACAATCAACTCGCCCAGCGCCGCGATGTTGCGCAGCTCCAGCACGTCCGCCGTAACCACGTAGTCCAGGTAATACTGCCGTATCTCCTGCCGCAGGTTGCGGATCCTCCGGCGCGCGCGCTCCAGCCGTTTATCGGTACGCACGATCCCCACGTAATCCCACATGCAGGTGCGCACCTCGTTCCAGTTGTGCTCGACCACAATGGCTTCGTCGCTGTCGACGGCATGGCCGTAACGCCAATCCGGGAACCCGGGGCGCGCGCACCCGCCCGCCCGCGGCAGCGCCTCCAGCCGCGCCGCGAGGCGATGCGCGCACACCAGCGCCTCCAGCAGGGAGTTGCTGGCCAGGCGGTTGGCGCCGTGCAGTCCCGTACAGGCGGTCTCGCCCACGGCAAACAGGCCGGGCAGGGCCGTCGTGCCGTCCACGCCCGCTTCGATCCCGCCGCACAGGTAATGCGCCGCCGGTACGACGGGCACCAGGTCCCGCGCCATGTCGAACCCGTACGTCCGGCACGTCTCGTACAGCGTGGGAAAACGTTCGCGCAGGAAGGCTTCGTCCCGGTGCCGGATGTCCAGGTACACGCACGACGCCCCCGTCGCCTTCATCTCATGGTCGATCGCCCGGGCCACGACGTCGCGCGGCGCCAGCTCCCGGCGTTCGTCGTAACGCTCCATGAACGTCCGCCCCCGTGCATCCACCAGCCGGGCCCCCTCGCCCCGCACGGCTTCGCTGATCAGGAAAGACTTCGCGCGCGGATGATACAGGCAGGTGGGGTGAAACTGGATAAACTCCATGTTCTTGATGGGCAAGCCCAGCCGCCAGGCCATGGCCACCCCGTCGCCGGTGGCAATATCGGGATTGCTCGTGTACAGATACACTTTGCCCGCGCCACCCGACGCCAGGATCGTGTAAGGCGACCGGACGGCAAAAATCTCGCCCGTCTTGCGTTCCAGTACGTAGGCCCCCACGCAACGGTCCCCGTCGAGGCCCGCCCCGGAACCAACCCGCCCCTCCAGCCAGCCGACGGTAATCAAATCGATCACCATTCCATGTTCGAGCACCGTGACGGCGTCCTCGCCCTTGGCGCGCTCGAGCAGCACGTGTTCCACCCGCCGCCCGGTCACGTCGCCCGCGTGCAGGACGCGCCGTTTCGAATGGCCGCCCTCCTTGCCCAGGTCGTAGCCGCCGCCCGGCACATCCGTGCGTTCCGAAAACCTGAGCCCCAGGTTTTCGAGCTCAGCGATGCGCGCGGGCCCCTCGCTGACGATCGTCCGCACCACCGCCTCGTCACACAGGCCGCGTCCCGCCTCCAGGGTGTCCTGCACGTGGCGGTCGAAACTGTCGCTGGGCGCCACCACGCAGGCGATACCGCCCTGCGCGTAGTTGGTATTGCTTTCGGCCTGGTCCTTCTTCGTGATCACCAGCACGCGGCCCAGCCGCGCCAGATGCAGCGCCGACAGCAACCCCGCAATCCCGCTCCCGATGACACAGTAATCCGTATCCAGAATCCGCATCGCCGCTTTACCCCGCCGCCAGCATCCGCTCCAGACTCAGCCGCGCGTCCCGGGCTATGGCCTCCGGAACGTGCACCTCGCGCGACTCCGGCCAGTCCCGCAGGACTTCGAGCAGGCTGCTTTCGCTCGTCCTGGCCATGTCCGAACACAATGACGGCGTCAACGGCACTATCGTCACACGCCCCCGCTGCTCCGCCGCCAGGCGTTCCACGAGGTTCCGCTCCGTCCCGATCACGATTTCCGAACCGTCCGGCGCCTCCTCCACGTAGCGGATAATCTGCGACGTCGAGCCGCGGGCATCCGCCAGCCTGGCCGCCGCCCGCGGCGTCTCCGGATGCACGATGATGCGCGCATTCGGGCGCTCACGGCGCACCGCCCGGATGCGGGCTTCCGTAAAAGCCGTGTGGACATGACAGAAGCCTTTCCAGACGACCACGCGGGCGCGCGCGAGCGCCGCCGGCTCGACCCCTCCGTCCGCGCGCCCCGGATCGTACACCGCCGTTTCGTCCTCCGGCACACCCAACGCGGCCGCCGTGTTGCGCCCCAGGTGCTCGTCCGGCAGGAAAAATACCCGGTGCCCCCCGTCCAGCGCCCGCCGGAACACCGCGGACGCGTTGCTCGACGTACACGCACTCCCGCCGAGCCGGCCGCAAACCGCCTTCACGGCCGCCGAACTGTTCACGTACACCACCGGGAGCCAGGCATCCGCGTGCACCTGCAGGCGAGCCCAGGCCGCCTCCATGGCTTCGGCCGTCGCCATATCCGCCATCGGGCACCCCGCCGCCGTCTCCGGCATGTACACGGTCTGCCCGGCCCCCGTCAGGATATCCGCCGACTCCGCCATGAAACGCACGCCGCAGAACACGATGCGCTCGGCTTCCGGATGCGCCGCCGCCTTGCGCGCCAGCTCCAGCGAGTCTCCCCGCTCGTCCGCATGGCGCACGACGGCGTCCGCCTGGTAATGATGGCCCAGGATCAACAGCCGATCGCCCTGCTCGGCGCGCACCGCCTCAATCGCCCGCTCGATATCGCCGTCCTGCATGCCCATCCCTCCGCCCTCCTGACTATCGGCACTCGCCGCCCCCGCGTCAAGCCATCGCTCCGGGCTTGCACCGCGCGCCGGCTTCCCCTACACTCCTGACCCGTTGCGTACCTGTAGCTCAATTGGATAGAGCATCTGACTACGGATCAGAAGGTTGCAGGTTCGAGTCCTGCCAGGTACGCCATTCCCGGCCCTCCGGCCTCACGCATCTCCCGTCACGGCCGTCACCCGCCTCGCCAGCCGCGCGTAATGGGAGCCGCGCCAGTATATCCTGCCGCAGGCGCGGCACCGCCGGAATTCCCGGTACAGCCGCCGCGCACGCGGCGGCGCGCCTGCCGCCACGGCCGCCGGCGAAGCGGACTCCAGCAGCCCGTTGCACGCCATGCAACGGCTGAACGGCCGGACCGCGCCCGCCAGGTCGAAACGACGCACCACCTCACGGGCCTGTTCGAGCGGCTGGCGCGATCGCACGTAATAGCCGTGGGTTACCGCCTTGTGGCACAACAGCCCCCGGTCGCATGTCAGGATGATGCGATGCGCCGCGCGCGCCGCCT
>JAFGIZ010000132.1 GCA_016929365.1 Lentisphaerota bacterium | reverse complement strand
GGAGCGGTGGCTGACAACCGACGTGTAGCCGGCGCGCGTCGCCATCTCGATCGCGTCGAGCGTTTCCGTCAGCGTGCCGATCTGGTTGACCTTGATGAGGATGGAATTGGCCACGCCCATCTTGATGCCCTTGGCGAGAAACTTCGTATTGGTGACGAAGAGGTCGTCGCCGACGAGCTGCACCCGGCCGCCCAGGCGTTCGGTCAGGGTCTTCCAGCCGGTCCAGTCGTTCTCGGCCAGGCCGTCCTCGATGCTGAGGATCGGGTATTTCTTGATCCAGCCCTCGTACATGGCCGCCATGTCGCCGGCGGAGCGCGCGCTGCCGTCGCTCTTCTTGAAGACGTACTTGCGGCGCGAGGCCGTGTAGAATTCGCTGGCGGCGGCGTCGATGGCCAGAAAGATGTGCTTGCCCGGCTCATAGCCCGCCTTGCGGATGGCCTTCATGAGGACCTCCAGCGCCTGGGCGTTGTCCTTGAGCGCCGGCGCGAAGCCGCCTTCGTCGCCCACGGCCGTGCTGAGGCCCATGCCCTTGAGCACGCCTTTCAGGGCGTGGAAGGTTTCGGCGCCCATGCGCAGGGCTTCGCTGAACGACGCGGCGCCTTTGGGCATGATCATGAATTCCTGGATGTCCACCGGGGCGTCCGAATGGGCGCCGCCGTTGAGCACGTTCATCATGGGCACCGGCAGGACCTTGGCGTTCACGCCGCCGAGATAGCGGAAGAGCGGGATCTCGCTGTCCTGGGCGGCGGCCTTGGCCACGGCCAGGGACACGGAAAGGATTGCGTTGGCGCCGAGCTTCTTTTTCGTGGCTGTCCCGTCCAGGTCGAGCATGGTCCGGTCGACGCCGACCTGGTCGGCCGCTTCCATGCCGAGCAGCTCGGGCGCAATGAGCTCGTTGACGTTGCGCACGGCCTTCAGCACGCCCTTGCCGCCGTAGCGTGTCGCGGTCTTATCGCGCAACTCAAGCGCCTCGTTTTCGCCGGTTGATGCGCCGGACGGCACCGCCGCCCGGCCCCAGGCGCCGCTTTCGAGCGAGACCTCGGCCTCGATGGTCGGGTTGCCGCGCGAGTCGAGAATTTCCCTGGCTTGAATATCGATAATCACGGACACGGATGGTTCCTTTCGCATGAACGTTTCAGACTGGCGACAGGGTAGGGAATGCGGCGGTCCGTGTCGAGTCCTACGTCGGCCGCCGGCCGGGCCTCGACAAGGGCGCGGGGAAGGGGTATAAACCACAGGCATGAAGAATCTGCTGGTGACGGGAGGCGCGGGCTTTATCGGGAGCAATTTCGTCCGCTACATGCTGGACCGCTACGGGGACGTCAGGATCACCAACCTGGACGCCCTGACGTACGCGGGCAACCTGGAAAACCTGGCCGGGCTGGAAGCCGATGAACGGTACCGGTTCGTCAAGGGCGACGTGGCCGAGCCGGATGACGTCGCCGCGGTGCTGGCGGACGGCGGGTTCGACGCGGTGGTGCACTTCGCGGCGGAAAGCCACGTGGACCGCAGCCTGCATCACGGGGCCGGCACCTTTATCCGGACGAATATCCAGGGCACCCAGGTGCTGCTGGACGGCTGCCGGACCTGCGGCGTGGCCCGCTACCTGCAGGTCTCCACCGACGAGGTATACGGCAGCCTGGGGGCGGAAGGGCGGTTCACGGAGGGGTCGCCGATTGCGCCCAACAATCCCTACGCGGCCAGCAAGGCGGGGGCCGATTTCATGGTGCGCGCGGCCTGGAAATCGCACGGCCTGAACGCCGTGATTACGCGCTGCTCCAACAACTTCGGGCCGTACCAGTTTCCGGAAAAACTGATCCCGCTGATGATCGCCAACGCGCTGGAAGACAAGCCGCTGCCGGTGTACGGCGACGGGAAGCATGTGCGGGACTGGATTTATGTGATCGACCATTGCTCGGCCGTCGATACGGTGCTGCGCAAGGCGGAGCCGGGATCGGTCTACAACATCGGCGGAGACCACGACGTGCCGAACATCGAGATCGTCCGGCTGATTCTGAAGATCCTGGGCAAGCCGGAATCCCTGATCCGGTTCGTGGACGACCGGCCCGGCCACGACCGGCGGTATGCCATGGATTCCTCGAAAATACAGGACGACCTGGGATGGTCGCCGGCGCACACGTTCGAGCAGGCGATGCGGGAGACCGTGGACTGGTACCTGGCGCACCGGGACTGGTGGGAGCGAATCCGCAGCGGCGCGTACCGCGATTACTACGACGGGATGTACGCGGCGCGGCTCAAGCAGGCGGGAGCCTGATGCCATGAACATCAACCTGCGCCGGACCTGGCGCTTTCTCTCCGACGAGGTCTGGGATGTCGAGCTGAGTTCGCTGTCGCGCCTGCGCGCGTTGGGCGTGCGGTTCGTGCGCGTCGTCAACCTGGTGTTCCGGGGTTTCCGGGAAGACGAGTGTCCCCTGCACGCCTCGGCGCTGACCTTCAGCACGCTGATGTCGATCGTGCCGATCCTGGCGCTGTCCCTGGCCGTGGCCCGGGGGCTGGGCGGGGAGGAAATCGCGAAGGACCGCATTCGCGAAGGCATTTCGACCTGGACGGAGACATTTCGTGAACACGGGGCGCACGCGGCGGGGGACGTCGGGACGGAGGCCGCGCGGGCCGTGGAAACGGCGGCGGACGGGAACGCGGCATCCGCCGGGCCCGCGGCCGATCCGGACCTGCCGGCGCGCATTGAAGGGCTGGTCGAACAGGCCTTCGAGAAGGTGGGAAACATCAACTTCGCCGCCCTGTCGGGCGTCGGGCTGGCAATCCTGATTGTCACGGTGGTGAATGTGCTGGGCCGGGTGGAAGGCGCGTTCAACCGCGTCTGGGGGGTCACGGCGGGGCGTTCGCTCTGGCGGCGTTTTGCCGACTACCTGAGCATTCTCTTCGTTCTGCCGATCCTGGCCATTGCCGCGTCGTCGCTGCCCGCGGCGGATTTCGCCACGCGCTTCCTGGACGAGCGGACCGCCTCCATGATGCAGGCCTTTCTCGGGTCGGGGTTTCTCAAGCAGGCGACCGTGCTTGTGATGAGCACGCTGTGTTTCGGGTTCCTCCTGATTTTCATGCCGAATACGCGGGTGCGGGCCGACGCGGGACTCACGGGCGGGCTGGTGACGGCCCTGCTGTTTCTGGGCTGGCTGTGGGTCTGCGCGACGTTGCAGGTGGGGGCGGCGCGGGCGGGCCGGATTTACGGCAGTTTCGCGATACTGCCCATCCTCCTGGCGTGGGTGCACGTGAGCTGGCAGATCGTGCTGTTCGGGGCCGAGACGGCGTTTGCGGTTCAGAACTGCACGACCTACAAGATGGAGCAGGGCGCGGGCGGGGCCAGCATGCGCGCGCGGCTCGTGCTGGGGCTGTCCGTTGTGCGCGAAACGGCGCGCGTTATGAACACGCCGGGCACGCGGGGCCTGGATGCCGCGGCCTACGCCCGGGAGCACAGGGTCCCGGTCCGTCTGCTGAACGAGGTCGTCGGCGTGCTGGTCCGGGCGGGCGTGCTGGGCGCCCTGTCCGACCGCGAAGCGCGCTACGTTCTCTTGCGGCCGCCGTCCGGCCTCACGGTCCAGGATGTCACGGAGGCCATGCTGGGCCAGGGCGTCGGCCCGCGCGAGCTGGGACTGGACGGCCTCGAACGGGAGATCATGCCCGCGGCCGGGGCGCCGCGGGAAGGGGCTCGGACGATTCAGGACCTGGCGTGAAGCCGGGCCGGCGCGTCGGCGGGGACGGTGCGGCCCCGGGCGCCTTGCCGATAGTGACTTCGCCCCCCGAACAATGGCTATGGATTTACGCAAAGCCTTGAACGCGGAGCAGGCCGCGGCGGTGACCGCGCCGGACGGACCGGTGCTGGTGCTGGCGGCGGCGGGGACGGGCAAAACGCGGACCCTGGTGTACCGGGTCGTGCATCTCGTGCAGCGGGGCGTGGACGCGTCGCGGATTCTGCTGCTGACCTTTACGAACAAGGCCGCCCGCGAGATGCTCGAGCGGGCGCGGGCGCTGGTCGGAGACCGCGTCGGCGGCCTGTGGGGCGGCACGTTCCACCACATGGCCAACCGCATCCTGCGGCGGCACGCGGAGGCGGCGGGCTATACGTCCGAGTTTGCGATCCTGGACCGTGACGACTCCCTGCGCCTGATCGCCGCGTGCGTGCGGGAGCTGCGTCTGAACGACAAGGAATTTCCGCGGCGCGAGGTGCTGATGAGCCTGTTCAGCACAGCGGCCAATACGGAGACGCCGCTGGCCGAGCTGCTGGAACGGCGCTTCCGCGACGATGCGGCGCCGGACGAGGATATCCTGCGCGTCCAGGCGCTGTACACCCGGCGCAAGCGGAAGCAGAATGCCATGGACTTCGACGACCTGCTGGTCAACTGCCTGCGGCTCCTGCGCAAGGAGCGGGCCGTGGCCGACCGTTACCGCGAGCGGTTCCAACACGTGCTGGTGGATGAATACCAGGATACGAACCGGATCCAGGCGGATATCGTGGACTGCCTGGCCGGCGGACACCGGAACCTGCTGGTGGTGGGGGACGATTTCCAGAGCATCTACGCCTGGCGGGGCGCCAACTACCGGAACATCCTCGGCTTCACGACGCGCTACCCGGACGCGGCGGTCTACAAGCTGGAAACCAACTACCGGAGCGTGCCCGAGATTCTGCATGTCGCCAACGCCTGCATCGCGGGCAACCCGGAGCAGGCGCAGAAGGTGCTGCGGCCCACCCGGGACGGGCTGGAGCGGCCGCTCGTCGCCCGTGTGCGGGACGGCCGGGCCCAGGCCCGCTACGTCATCGAACAGGTGCACCGCCTCTGCCGCGACGGGTACCGGCGGGCGGACATCGCGGTGCTGTACCGGGCACACTTCCACGCCATGGAGCTGCAGATGATGCTGACCCAGGAGCGGCTGCCGTTCGTGATTACCTCGGGCGCCCGGTTTTTCGAGCAGGCGCACGTCAAGGACGTCTGCAGCCTGGTGCGGATCATGGAAAATCCGCGCGACGGCATGGCCTTTACCCGGCTGCTGTGCCTGTTCCCGGGCGTGGGCGAGCGGACGGCGGAAAAGCTGTGGCGGGCCCTGGACGGCGTGTTCGACGGGCGCAGCGCGGACGCGCGCGAACAGGTGCGGCGCGCGCTGCGGCCGGCGGCGCGGGCCGCCTGGGCGCCGGTCGCGGCGGTCATGGCCGCCTACGAGCAGGACGGACTGGCCGAAGACGCGGGCGAGACGATCCACCGTTTCGTGGACGGCTTCTACGCGCGCCGCGCGCGGGACACGTTCGACAACGCCGACGCGCGCCTCGACGATATCCGGGAATTGATCCTGTTCACGAGCCGCTTCGAACGGGCGGACGCGTTTCTCAGCGAAGTGGCGCTCTTGACGAACCTGGACGCCGAAGACGAACAGGCGCGGGACGACGGAGACGCGCTGCGCCTGAGCACGATTCATCAGGCCAAGGGATTGGAATGGCCGGCCGTGATCCTCCTCTGGGCCACCGAAGGGATGTTTCCCTCGCCGCGCGCGCTGCAGGACGGCGAGGGGGGCGAGGCCGAGGAACGCCGCCTGTTCTACGTGACCGTAACCCGCGCGAAGGATGCGCTGTTCGTCTGCGCGCCCGAAACGCGGCGCGGCCGGGACGGCCAGGTCACCTACTGCCGGCCGTCGCGGTTCGTCAACGAGCTGCCCGCGGGGCTCACGCGGGAAGTCAGGCCCGTCCTGGTGTGAACGCCATGGCGATTTCGGGACAGGTGAACGGCGAATCGTACTTCGTGCAGTTCACGCAGCCCATGTAGATCTTGTGCATGAGCTTCTCTTTCGGGACGGGCCGGAACCCGAAGGGCGCGAAGAAATCGGGATGGAAGGTCAGCACAATGACCTGCGAAGGATGCAGCGCCGCGATGTGGCCGATGGCGGCCTTGATCAGCGCCTTGCCCATACCGCGGCCGCGGTGGGCCGGGTCCACGGCCAGCGACTTGATTTCGACGGAGGGGTCGCGCGGGGCGCCGATTTCGGGCAGGATCTGCCACGAGACGGTCCCTGCCACCGCGCCGGCCGCCTCGCAGACGAGGAAACGGTCGATATTCTGCACGATGTCGCTGAGCGGCCGGGGCAGCAGCTCCTCGGGGTAACGCTTGATAAGGCGGAAGATGGCCTCCGCGTCCTCGAACCCCGCGGCCCGGATCGTCTGGTCGCCTGCGCTCATGAGACGCTACCTTAGCCGGGAAGCCGCGGACGGGAAAGTCAAAATACCCTCTGCCGCCCGCCGCCCGCCCGCCGCCCGCCCGCCGCCCGCCCTTGCCGGCGGCCGGGGGAGAGACGGCATCCACGCCGCGGGCGCGCTCAGCCGTCCGCCGCGACGGCGCGGAGGACGGGGTATTTCGCGAGCAGCGGCGCGGGCACGCGCACGCGCTCGTTTTTGAGCATCGCCTTGAGCTGCAGGGCGTTGACCAGCTCCTTGCCCTGGTAATGGTTGTTGGCGATCAGCGTGAGGGTCTGCGACATCCCGGCGAGATCCAGGGCGCGGGAGGCGATCTGCTTCAATTCGTCCGGACCGTACAGGTAGTTGTACGTTTCGTCCCGGTCGGCGCCGCGGCTGAACCAGGCCTTCGCATTGCGTCCGTGCAGGCGCAGGTAGGCGTCGTCGCCCACCGTGCAGCGGCGCAGGTTGAACGCATCGCGTGCCGTAGGGTAGTCGAGATTCGCGACGGTCACGCCGAGGCCCCCAAGAAAATCCAGCGCGCCGGGCGCCTGCCAGGAATTGTGGCGCAGCTCGAGCGTGAGGTGGGTGATGTCGCCGAAAGCGTCCCGGATGCGCCCCAGGCGGGCGCGGCTGTCCTCCGTGTCCGCGAAAT
>JAFGIZ010000131.1 GCA_016929365.1 Lentisphaerota bacterium | reverse complement strand
CGCCCGGGCCCGGTCTGCTCGCCCTGTCGTTTGCGGTGGCCTGGGCCGTGCTGGCTGCCGGGCTGATGCTGTTCCTCAAGGTTGAGCCGCGTTTCAGCGATGAACTGTAAGTCTCTAGACGACAGAGCGGGGCCTGCCGCCCCGGAGCCGGGTTGCCATGCCTGACGCCATCACGGTCAACAATCTCGGCAAGAAATACCGCCTGCGTTCCTCGGGTACGCCGACGATGAAGGCCGCCGTTCTGGACCTGGTGCGCGGCCGACGGCGAGTACGGCGCGATTTCTGGGCGCTGCGCGATGTGAGTTTCGCGGTGCGGCGGGGGGAAACACTGGGCATCATCGGGTTCAACGGGGCCGGGAAAAGCACGCTTCTTGCCCTGCTGGCGGGAACCAAGACGCCGACCTGCGGAAGCCTTGCGACCGAGGGGACGATCTCGTCGCTCCTCGAGCTGGGGGCCGGCTTTCACCCCGATCTGACCGGGCGGGAAAACATCTTCCTGTGCGGCGCGATTATGGGGATGTCCCAGTCCCGTATGCGGGAACGATTCGATGCGATTGTCTCCTTTGCCGGGCTGGAAACCTTCATCGATCAGCCGGTCAAGCATTACTCCTCGGGCATGTACGTGCGCCTCGGTTTTGCCGTGGCCGTGGAGGTGGATCCCGACATTGTCCTGATCGACGAAGTGCTGGCCGTCGGCGACATCACGTTTCAGCGCAAGTGTATCGAGCGCATGAAGCGCTTCCGCGAACAGGGCAAGACCATGCTCATGATCTCGCACGACCTGAAAACGATCCAGTCGATCAGCGACCGCATTCTGTTGCTGAACGAGGGGCGCATTCTGGGGCTGGGCGACCCGGAGTCGCTCGTGGACCGGTACGAAACCCTCTCCCGCGACCGCATGGCGCAGGCCATTCGCCGCGAATGGGGGACCGGGGGCGCCCGCCTGACCGACGTGCGTTTCCTGGACGCGGAGGGCCGGGAAACCGACACGTTCCGGTCCGGGTCCGCCTTGACCGCCCGCATCCGATACAGCACGGACCAGCCGGTGGAACGGCCGGTGTTTGGATTTGCCATTGCGGATACGGAAGGCCGGCTGGTACACGGCAGCAACACGCAGCTGTCAGGCCTGGAACTGCCGGAAATACGGGGCGAGGGGGCGGTCACATTGCGGGTCACCCCCCTGGCACTCGCCGCCGGAACGTATCTTTTTTCCTTCTCTCTGCATTCGTGGGATCATAAGACCAATTACCACCGCCTCGATAATGTCTTTCCCGTCGTCGTGGAAAGCGAAAAGGCCTTTGAGGGCGTGTGCTATCTTCCCTCCAGCTGGGATGCTACATGAGCGCGACGGACGGCTATGCTCCGCAACGGGATCCCGCCGTGGAAGCTCTCATACGGCGCGCCTTGGAGGAAGACCTCGGGGAGGGGGACGTCACCACCCGCGCCCTGGTTCCGGCCACCGCGATCGCGGAGGGTGTCGTCGTCGCGCGCGAGGCCTGTGTCCTGGCGGGACTGCCGGTTTTCGAGCGGGTGTTGTCGGAGGTCGATCCGCGGATTACCTGCCGTGCCGTCAGGCAGGACGGCGAAGGCGCCGCGGCCGGGGAACGCGTGCTCCGGGTGCAGGGCCCGGCCGCGGGCATTCTGACCGGGGAACGGACGGCCCTCAATTTCCTGCAGCATCTCACGGGTATTGCTACCGTGACGCGGCGCTTCGTGGATGCGGTTGCCGGAACGGGTGCCGTCGTCCTGGACACCCGGAAGACCACGCCGGCCTGGCGCGCTCTCGAAAAATACGCCGTACGTTGCGGCGGCGGCGTCAATCACCGCATGGGACTTTACGACCGGGTACTGATCAAGGACAACCATCGCCGCCTCTGGGCAGGCGGGGCAGGGCAGGGCGCCACGCGCCCCCGGCTTGATGCAGCGGTGGATGCAGCGCGGCGTGCCTGTCCGGGCGTTCCCGTCGAAGTGGAAGTGGAAACGGAAGCCGAGCTGGAGAGCGCGCTTCGGGCAAACCCGGACTGGGTGCTGCTTGACAACATGGAACCGGAAACCCTGCGCCGTTTCGCGGCGCGCTGCCGTGGACGCTGCCGTGTCGAAGCGTCGGGCGGCATCACCTTGGACAACGTACGTGCCGTGGCGGATACCGGCGTGGACGCCGTTTCGCTGGGCTGCCTGACTCACTCGGCGCCGGCCGTCGACCTCTCGCTGGAGATTACCGCGTGAACCGCTTTCCCGGAACGATCCTCCTGGTGGACGTCGGCAATACCAGCACGACGCTGGGCCTGGCCCGCGGGAACCGCATTTTCGGCGTCCGCCGACTCCCCGGCCGCTGCCGCGACGCCGCCGGGATCCGCGCCGCGGTGCGCCGCACCGCCGGCCGCCGCGCCTTGGCGGGCGCCGTGCTGGCTTCAGTGGTGCCGGAGGTCGTCCCGCTGTGGACGGCCGCCCTGCACCGCGCCGCCGGCGCGGCGCCGCTGGTTGTTTCGCACCGGCTCAAGCTGGACGTGGCCATCGACTACCCGAAGCCGGGAACCATCGGCCCGGACCGCCTGGCCAATGCCTGCGGCGCCGCAACCCGCTACGGGGCGCCGGTGATCGTTGCGGACTTCGGCACGGCCCTGACCTTCGACGTCGTTAACGCCCGCGGCGCGTACACGGGCGGGGTCATCGCGCCGGGCCTGCCGCTCATGACCGATTATCTGGCGGAGAAAACGGCTTTGCTGCCGCGTATCCGCCTGCGGGGGCCGTTCGAGTCCGTCGGCAAATCCACCGTTCGCGCCATGCGCCTGGGCGCAAAAATCGGGTACCGGGGCATGGTTCGGGAGATTACCGCCTTTCTGGAGCGCGGCCTGGAAGACGGGCCCGCGGCCCTGTGCGCAACGGGCGGTTACGCGCGCTGGGCGCTGGAGGACGTGGACCGTCCGTTCCGCTTCGACCCGAATCTCACGTTGTGGGGCCTGAGTCGCATCTATGATCTGAACAGAAAGGAATGAACCGTTCCTGCAGGAGCCCGTCGCGGTGCGACGGTTGCCGCACGGAACCATCCGGAAAGGTAGCGTATGTCGGAACACTTGTATGCGGTTATCATGGCAGGGGGCAAGGGCGAGCGGTTCT
>JAFGIZ010000130.1 GCA_016929365.1 Lentisphaerota bacterium | reverse complement strand
TCAATATCGAGCTGATGCTGGCCGATCTCGAAACCGTGCGGCGCGCGCTGGATCGCCTGCACAAACCCGCCCGGCGCGATGCGGAGGCGCGCGCAACCCAGGCGCTGCTCACCCGCGTCGGAGCGGCCCTCGAAAACGAACAGCCCGTGCGCGCGCTTGACCTCAGCGCGGAGGACGCTTCGCGCCTCCAGCCTTACCGCCTGCTAACCGCTAAACGCATGCTTTATGTCGCCAATAGCGACGAAGACGCCGGGGCGCACACACAGCCGCCTGCCCCGCTGCGCGCGCTGGCCGAAGCCCATGGCAGCCGTGTCCTCTCGGTCTGCGCACGCTGGGAGGCCGAACTGGCGGAACTCCCGCCCGGCGAGGCGGATGCGTTCCGCAAGGATGCCGGTTTGGACGCCTCCGCGCTGCAGCGCCTCGCGCACGCGACCATGGAACTGCTCAACCTGGCGGTCTTTATCACGTTCAACGAGACGGAAGTCCGCGCCTGGACCCTGCCCCGGGGCGCCACGGCCGTCGAGGCCGCCCGCGCCGTGCACACCGATTTCGCCGAGCATTTTATTCGCGCCGAGGTTGTCGCCTACGACGATTTCGACCGCTACGGCGGTATCCAGGGCGCCCGCGAACACGGCCGCTTGCGCATCGAGGGGCGGGACTACGCCGTCCGCGACGGCGACGTGCTTTACTTCCGCGTCTGATACACCCGCCCGGATCCCATCATGACGCTGAGCGGATGCAGGGGTTCGATATTCTCACAAACGATCTTGATGGCCGAGGCAATGGGAACCGACAACAGGGCCCCCACAAAACCCCATAACCACCCCCAGAAGAGCAGAGACAGCAGCACGACCACCGGACTCAGGTTCAGGCGGTCCCCCATCAACTTCGGCGTCACCACGTTTCCGATGGTCATCTGTACCGTCGTCACGCCCAGCAGCGTGAGAATCACGGGCCACCAGGCGGGATAGCATTGCACAATCGCCAGCAGGACGGGAGGGATCGAGGCCAGAACGGAGCCGATTGTCGGGATGAAGTTCAGAAAGAACGCCAACGCGCCCCAGGTTACCGCGAAATCAATGCCGATCAGAAACAGGATCAACCAGACCAGCACGCCCGTCGCCAGGCTCACCAGTAGCTGCACGTACAGATAGCGCCCGATCTGCCGCGTAATCGAGTTCAGGATGTCAATGAAGTGCTCCGCCTTTTGCGATGAAAACGCGGCCCGCACCTTGTCGGCAAAGAACGGCTTGCCCAGGAGCAGGAAGATCAGGAACACCATTACCATCACCAGCGCCGAGGTAAACGAGACGAGCGGCCCAGACACCCGGACGAGGAACGACCGCACGTAGGGGCCCCACTGGATTCCCGCTACCGTCTCCGGCGTCAAACTCCAGCGTTCCGACAGCGTATCCAGCAGCTCGTTCAAACGGGTTTCATAGCGCGGAAAAGCCGCCACGAACGCGTTGACCCGCGCATGCAGGAAAACGGCTGCGAGGTAAATGACCCCCAGGAGCAGAATCAATACGATCCCTACGGCGACGGGGGCCGGAATCCGGCGGCGGGTCATCATCGTGACCACCGGGGCCAGAATGTACGAGAGCAGCCAGGCAATAATCAGCGGGAGAATGACCGACTGGGCAAGCTTCAGGACAACGCCCAGGGCAAACAGGGTCAAAATACCGAGAAACGCCACGGCCACCTGGTTCCCCGAAATTGTTTTCTCGCCGTTCATCACGCTTACGCCTTCCGTCAGATTTCCAATTCTACAATATCGCCGTCCTGCAGCACATGATCCCGCGGCACGGCCTGGCCGTCGAAACGCGCACTTCCCCAGACCCGTGCCTGCTTAAGATGTACCGCAAAATCCTTGTGAACAAAAGCGGCAAAATCCTTAACCGTGCACCCCGCCGGCGCCGTGTACGGGGTGTCCAGATCGGGCTCTTCACCCTGCTCCTTCGTGTAAATCCGGATCACGTGCAGCATGCCGTACAGCGTTTCGACCAGCGGCGCCGCGCCCGCGCCCGTCCCGGCGCTGAACGTGCAGACAGGCAGGTCGATCGTCAACATCCCCCGGACCAGCGCGGTCAGATCCCCGTCCGGGTCCCGGTCGCACTGGTTCAGCACCACGACGGCCTCGATATCCGCCCAGGGCGGGCCGCTGCCCGTCCGCGGCGCGCCCGGCGCAACCAGCCGGATATGACGGGCGGCCAGCAAGTCCATCGTCTCGCTGATATCGCGCACGGGGTCCTCCCCGGCTACGTCGACAACCAGCGCGGCGCCGTCGGCCGCCCGCACGTTGTCGTACACGAAACTTTCGCAGTGCTCCCGCCAGACCGGCGGCAGGTCGACCAGTTGGAAATGCGTATCGAGATACGGCACCATGCCGGGCAGCGGTTCGCGCGTCGTGCAGGGGTAGTCCGCCACCTCCGGTTCGGCGCGGGTCAGCCGGGCCAGCAGGGACGATTTGCCCGCGTTCGGGGGGCCCACGAGCATGATCTGCCCCGCCCCCTCCGGCTTGACCCGGTACGAAGGCCCCCGCCGCTTGCGCTGCCGCTCGATCGATTCCTTGAGCCGCGCTATGCGCCGCTTCAGATCGCCCTGCATTCGGTCCGTTCCCTTGTGCTTGGGAATGACCGACAGCATGCGCCGCGCGCACGCCAGCTTCTCTTCCGTGCTCCTGGCTGCGCGGTACGCCCGCTCCGCTTCGTGATATTCGGGGGTCAGGTTCGCCGGCATGAGTCCTCTCCCCCCTACAGCAAACGTATCCCGCAAGCCCGGCATTGCGCCAGCATGTCGTCGGGCCAGACGCCGGCCTGCACTTCGCCGACGTGAGCTTTGCGGAGCAGGAACATGCACAGCCGGGACTGCCCGATCCCGCCGCCGACGGACAAGGGGAGCCGGCCCTCCAGCACCCGCCGGTGGAAATACCGGCCGATCTTGTCTGCTTCGCCGTGCAGCCGGAGCTGCTCCCGCAACGCGTCCGCGTTGACCCGGATGCCCATCGACGACAGCTCGAATGCCGCTTCCAGCACCGGGTTCCAGACCAGGATGTCGCCGTTCAGCCCCGGCTTGCCCGGCGCGCTTTCCGTAATCCAGTCGTCGTAATCCGCCGCCCGCGCATCGTGCGGCCGGCCGGACCTCAAGACCTGTCCGATGCCCGCGACGAAAACCGCCCCCTGCTCCCGGCAGATATGCGTCTCGCGCTCGCGCGGATCGGACCCCGGCCAGCGGTCTTCCAGGTCCTGACTGTGTACGACGTGTATGGACGCGGGAAGCACCGGTTCTCCCAGCTCCGGCCACTCTGCGCACACATCCCGTTCCAGATCGCGGATGACGCCGTAGATGCGTTCCACAACGCCGCGCAGAAACGCCGCATTCCGGTCTGCTTCCCCGATCGCGACCTCCCAGTCCCATTGATCCACGTAAACCGAATGCAACGCGTCCAACGTCTCGTCCGGCCGGATCGCGTTCATGTCCGTGTAAAGCCCCTCACCCCGTTCGAATCCGTAATCCGCCAAAGCAACCCGCTTCCACTTCGCCAGCGACTGCACAATCTCCACCTGCCCGCCCAGCGCCCGGACCGCCAGCCCAACGGGTTTTTGCACACCGTCCAGCTCGTCGTTGACGCCGGTTCCGCTTTTCACCACCAACGGCGCCGAGACGCGGGTCAGATTCAGCGCCTCGGCGAAACGCCGTTCGAAGCGGTCCTTGATCCACTTGATCCCCCGCTCGGTCTCACGCAAATCCAGAATACAACGATAGGTCATGCCATGCATGCGGGGCATTCCCGCTCCTCCCGCGTGTTGCCTGCCCTCAGGCGCCCCTCCCGTGGAACCGCTAGAATTCCGCGTTGCCCGGTGTGCGGGGAAACGGAATGACGTCGCGGATATTCTGCATACCGGTGCAGAACTGGACCAGCCGCTCGAACCCGAGCCCGAACCCGGCATGCGGCACGCTTCCGAAACGGCGCAAATCCAGGAACCATCCGTAGTTCTGCTCGGACAGCCCCTTGGCCCTCAACCGGTCACGCAACACGTCCAGCCGTTCCTCGCGCTGACTCCCTCCGATGATCTCGCCCACTTTCGGTACCAGCACGTCCATCGCCGCCACGGTCCGCCCGTCATCGTTCACCCGCATGTAGAACGGTTTGATGGCTTCAGGGAAGTCGGTCACGATCAAAGGCTGTTGAAACGCCTCCTCCGTGAGATACCGTTCATGCTCCGACTGCAGGTCCTTGCCCCATCCCACCGGAAAGTCAAACCGCCGCCCCGAGCGTTCCAGGACCTCGACGGCCTCCGTGTAGGTCAGTCGGCGGAACGGAGAGTCCGCAATGTGCGTCAACGTTGCCAGCAGTGTCTTGTCGATCCGCGTGTTGAAAAACTCGAGATCCGGGGCGCAGTACTCCAACACGTGCCGGAAAAGGCCGCGCACGTACGCCTCCGCCAGCGCCGCGTTGTCGTCCAGGTCCGCAAATGCCATTTCCGGCTCGATCATCCAGAACTCGGCCAGGTGCCGGCGGGTGTTCGAGTTCTCCGCGCGGAACGTGGGTCCGAACGTATAAATGCGGCCCAGGCCGCACGCGTACGCCTCGCCCTCGAGCTGGCCGCTCACGGTTAGAAACGTCGGCCGGCCGAAGAAATCCCGGCTGTAATCCACGCCTCCCGCCGCATCGCGCGGCGCCTCCCCCGCGTCCAGCGTCGTCACCCGGAACATCTCCCCGGCGCCCTCGCAATCGCTGGCGGTAATAATCGGCGTATGCACGTAATGGAAATGCCGTTCCCGGAAGAACGCGTGCGTGGCGAACGCGAGCGCGCTGCGCACCCGGGCCACGGCCCCGAACGTGTTGGTGCGCGGCCGCAGGTGCGCCAGCTCCCGGAGCCGTTCGAACGATATTTTCTTTTTCTGCAGGGGGTAGGCCCCGGGGTCCGCGTACCCGTGCACCGTCACCTCCGCCGCCCGTAGCTCGATGCGCTGCCCCGCGCCCGGCGATGCGACCAACTCCCCCCCCACCGTCACCGCGGCGCCGGTGGTCAGCTTCAGCACGTCGTCCCGGTAATTCGGCAGCGTCGCCTCGGCTACCACCTGCAGATCGTGAAAACTCGACCCGTCGTTGACGGCCAGGAAGGAGAACCCGCCCTTCGAATCGCGCCGCGTCTTGACCCAGCCGCCCACGCACGCCGTGCGCCCAACTTCCGCCCGCCGCAGCACGTCCGCGATCAAGTCCCGTTTCATAACCTGCCGCGGAGCCTATTTCCTGAACGCCCGATCGAATTCCCAGCGCCGCGCAATCCGTTTGCACCAGACCACGTAAACGCCCTCGACGCGGCGCCCGTCGGCGGCCACGCTCGTATACGGCAGCTCGACGCAAGCGGCGTTCTTGTTGATAAAAAACGCTGCCTCGCCGGGACCGGCGACCTCTACGGCATCCGGGCGATTCACGGCGGCCCGCACCGTCTCCGCCGCGACACGGTAAACCGCCCGCCTGTCCGCCCAGCGGCAGCCTCCCGAAGCCAGCACCCCGAGCAGCAGGAGCATGCATCCCGCCCTCCGGCAATACCTGTTTGCGCGCGTTGCTCTCATCCTGGGCCGGCTACTGTATCGCCCCGGGCTCCGCCCGTCCAGTCCTTTGTCCCTTCAGGCGGCGGGCCACGTAGGCGCTCTGCGCCTCGGAATAATAGGAGCTCCGCACCAGGGGCTCGGCCGTCACGACCTGGAACCCGGCCGCCCGGGCCTCTTTCGCCAGGGCCGCAAACGCCTCGGGAGATACGTAATGCGCGACCGGCAGATGGTGCCGGGCCGGCTGCAGGTACTGCCCGGCCGTAAAGATCTCCACGCCGGCCGCAACGGCATCGCGCATCAGTTCGGATACCTGGTCCGGCCGCTCTCCCAAACCCACCATGATGCCGGTCTTGGTCACGAAACCGGCTTCATGGGCTCGTCTCAACAACGCCAGCGAACGGTCATAATCGGCGCCCGGCCGCACCGCGGGATACAGCGCCCGCACGGTTTCCAGGTTGTGCCCGAGGACTTCCGGACCCGCGCCCAGAACCACGTCCAGGGCCTTCGCGGATCCGCCGAAATCGGGAACCAGCACTTCAACCTGCACGCCCGGCGCCGCGGCATGCACGCGGCGGATCGTATCCGCCCACACGGCCGCGCCCCCGTCCGCGAGGTCGTCCCGCGTGACCGAGGTCAGCACGACCTCCCGGAGGCCCAGGGCCGCCACCGCTTCCGCCGCGCGCGCCGGCTCGTCCGGATCGCACGGACGCGGTCGCCCGCCGGAGACATTGCAGAAGGCACAGGCCCGCGTGCAGGTCTCGCCCAGGATCATCAGCGTGGCGCGCCCGTTGGCCCAACATGCGCCCCGGTTCGGACAAAGCGCTTCTTCGCAGACGGTATGCAGGCCGTAACGCCGGATGATCTTCGCGACCCGCTCCTGCTCCGGACCGCCCCCGAGACGCACGCGCAGCCACGCCGGCTTCCCTGGACCCGGCTTGCCCTCTCCGACATGCGCACGGCTATCCTGCATCCGCTTCACTCCCCGTGTCGTATCCGAAGCATTCCCGGAACCGCTGCACCACGCGCGGCTTCACCGCCTCCAGCGTGATCTCCGGGACCCGCCGGTGCAGCGACGTAATCCCCGCGCCCCGCAGGCCGCACGGTACGATCCCCGCATACGGCGCCTCGTCCGTTCGCACGTTCAAGGCAAACCCGTGCATGGTTATGCCGCGCGCGATCCGCACGCCGATCGCCGCCACCTTGTCGTTGCCGATCCAGACACCGCGGTTCCGTGCATCGCGCTTGCCCCTCACGTCGAAATCCGCCAACACGTTCAGTAACACCGCTTCCAGCCGGCCGACATACCACCCCATGGCTCGCGCCCGCCGGCCCAGATCGAGAATCGGGTACCCGACCAGCTGACCGGGCCCGTGATAGGTCACGTCTCCGCCCCGCCCGACAGGTACCACGTCGATCCCGCGCTGTGCGCACGCCTCCGGCGTGAGGAGCAGGTGCTCGGCCCGCGCACTCCGCCCCAGTGTATACACCGGCTCGTGTTCCACAAGAATCAGGGTATCCCCTATCCTTCCCGCGCGCCGCCGCACGGCCAGCTCCTCCTGCAGGCTCAAGACAGGCCGGTATGCCCGCCGGCCCAGGTCCCTGACGTCCAGTACCGCCCTGTGTTCAACCGTTTTCACCTGGCACCCCGGTTCATGTCCGGACAGTGTCGTCCGCACCGTCCGGCGCGTCAACTTCTGATTGACACCGCAGGCCTCAGGCGCTATGGGTTGCCGTGCCGGAGGCACTTTTATGCGCATGAATCATGGCTGCGGACACCCGCATCTTGCCGCGTGCGGTACGGCGCTTACCGTTCTTGTGCTCTTCGCCTGCCCGGTGCGCGCGGACGCCTATCGCAACGTTCTGATCCTCAACGCGTACCATGCGGGCTACGCCTGGGCGGACGAGACGATCGAGGGCATTCGCTCCATGCTGAACCAAAGCGGCATCTCGCTCCGAATCTACACGGAATTCATGGATACCAAGCGTCACGCACCCGCGGATATCTATCCCGAACTCGAAAACTTCTGCCGGGCCAAGTACGCAAAGGATCCTCCCGCACTCATTATAGCGTGCGACAATAATGCGCTCGATTTCATCCTTACCCGGCGCGAGCGGCTTTTCCCCGGCTGCCCGGTCGTCTTCTGCGGCATCAACAATTACGATCCTTCCATGATTGCCGGCCACACGGGTATCACGGGCGTAGCCGAACGCTATAACATAGAGGCAACCCTCGCTGCAGCCCTGCGTCTGCAACCCCAGTTGCGCTATATGGCGGTGATCAGCGACGCAACCGTGACCGGGGACCAGATCCTGCGCGGATACCGGATCGCGATGCCCCGCTTCCGGGATCGCATCACGTTCGAAGAATTCGTCAACCTGCCCCCCGAGACCCTGGCCCGCAAGCTGCGCGACATGCCCAAGGAGCACGCCGCCGTATTGTTCCTGCAGTACATGCGCGACCCCGATGGACGCCATATTTCCATGCAGGAAGGCCTTGCGCTGGTGGTCGACAATGCCGCCGTGCCCGTCTATTCCGCCTGGGATATTCACATCCCCTACGGCATCGTCGGCGGGGTCGTCACCAGCGCCCGGCTGCAGGGCGCCACGGCGGCGGCGATGGCCGCGAGAATCTTGAAGGGCGAACCCGTCAGCCGCATTCCCGTCATTCTCGACAATCCCACACGGCCGGTGTTCAACTACAACCAGCTGCAGCGCTTCCACATGCCGCTATCCCGTTTGCCCGCCGGGTCCCGGGTGGTCAACAAGCCGACCTCGATCTTTCACCGTTACCGCAAATACGTCCTGATCACCCTCTTGTTTGTGCTCGCACAGTCCCTGGCCCTGCTTCTACTGGCCATTACCGTCCGGCGGCGGCGCGCCGTCGAACGGGACCTGCGCCGGAAAGAAGCGTTTAACTTCGCGCTCTTTCAATACAACCCCGTCGAAACCGTCGTCGTGGACCGGGACGGCCGCGTGGTACGCAGCAACCTGGCGCGTCTCCGCTCCGGGGACCGCCCCATCCATAACGGGGATGCGATGTACGTGGATTATGCCGGGAATCACACCATCGATATGCGCGGCGAACTGATGGAGGCGATCCGCTCGGGCAAGCCGAAGGACTTTCCCGAACTGCCCTATCATAACCGTTTTCTCTCCGTGACCATCGCGCCGTTTTCCGAAGGAGCCATTATCATATCCACCGACATCACGGCGCGCCTGCGCGCGGAGCAGGACCGGCGGCGCCTCGAAGCCCAGATGCAGCGCACCCAGAAGCTCGAAAGCCTGGGCATCCTGGCCGGCGGCATCGCGCACGATTTCAACAACCTGCTGATGAGCATGCTCGGCAACGCCGAAATCGCGCTCATGGATTTGCCCGGCGCCGCCGCCGCACGCAAGCACATCGAAGCCATTGAATCATCCGCCAAGCAGGCCGCCGATCTGTGCCGTCAACTTCTGGCCTATTCGGGCAAGGGCCGGTTTCTCATTGAACCCCTCGATCTCAGCGCGGTGGTGGAAGACACCCACGACCTCCTCAATGTGCTTATCCCCAAGAAGGTCACCGTCCGGTATGCGCTCGAACACAACCTGCCCCCGGTCGAAGGCGACAGCTCGCAAATCCGCCAGGTACTCATCAATCTCATGACCAACGCGGCCGAGGCCATCGGAGACGCGAACGGCGTCATCACCGTCTCGTCAGGCCGCCTGACGCTGACCGCCGCGGACTGTTCCCACCTCTACCTCGGAGAGCAGCACCCGGCCGGAGAGTATGTCTATCTCGACGTCGCGGATACCGGCTGCGGCATGGATGCCGAGACCCGCGCCCGTATTTTCGATCCGTTCTTCACCACCAAGTTCACCGGCCGCGGCCTCGGCCTGGCGGCGGTCATTGGAATCATGCGCAGCCATAAGGGGGACCTGCGGGTCGAAACCGCGCCCGGCCAGGGCACCCGGGTCACGCTCTACTTTCCGCCCACCCAGCGAGCCGTGGACGCCGCCGCGGAACCCGCCCCCGTCCCGGCGTGGAGCGGTTCGGGAACCGTCCTGCTTGCAGACGATGAAGAAGCCGTTCGCAACGTCGCCTCGACCATGCTGGAACGCCTCGGCTTCTCCGTCATCACCGCAACCAACGGCGCCGAGGCCGTGGAACGCTTTCGCGCCCATCGCGGCGATATCGTCCTCACCGTGCTGGACGTGACGATGCCGGTCATGGACGGGCACGAAGCGCTCAGGCAGATCCGCGAGATTCAGACCGACGCCGTCGTTCTCTTGAGCAGCGGGTACGAAGAAGACACGACCGGACAGCGGATCCATAACGGACGCGCCGGCTTCGTCCACAAACCGTACCGGCTGGCCGAGCTCCGCGCCCAAATTGCCGCGGCGCTCGACGCGGCCTGACCCGGCGGAGGCCGGGGCGAGGCCGTGTGCCGGTCCAGGGCCGGCCGGGTGCGTGGCACACGGGTGCGGCCGTTAAGACTCCCCGCCAAAATGCGTCGTCAGGTAACGGCACGCGTCTTCCAGGGTCGGCAAAATCTTGGTGCAGTACCGCACCATCCACGGACTGCAGTCCTGAAACGCGAACGGCGAAAACGCGACCACGAATTTACCAAGATCGTGCGCCGCATAGAACACCTCCATGCTCGTCCCGATACTCGGTTTGCTGTAGTTCACGAGGATGATGTCGCCGTCCCGCACGTCCTGCAGGTCAAACTCGACAATCTCGTTCGCCGAATCCACTTCGCGGTCCTTGAAATCCCGCCGCATGGGATCCAGAATGCGAAACTGCCGTTCCAACAGACCTCGCGCCGCCGCCCGCCACTCACGCGCAAGCCCCGCGTGCTCATCCATGATCGGTCCGCTCAAATACACTGTCTTCACAGGCGTTCCCTTCCCCTGCCCAGCATGATCCGTTCCTCTCACGCGATTGACCCAATGGCATAGCGTTTCCCGCTTGCCTTCGTCAATAGCTTCATGCCAATGTCGCGCCATGCGCTGGTACTACGCCGATAAGGGCGAAACCCGCGGGCCGGTCACACGGGAAGACCTCCGCAGGCTGGTCCGCGAAGGACGCGTGAAGCCGAACGATTACGTCTGGCATCCCTCCATGGGCGAAAACTGGACCGAGGCCCGCAACGTCTCCGGCCTCCTCGAAACCGCGGCCCCGGCCTGGGCACCGCCCGGCCCCGAACCCGCCGCGGGGCGCGGTGTTTCCTGCGTTGCCGCCGTCGGCCCGGCCTGGCAGGGCATGAAGAGCATCCTCTTCCGGCCCTTCGAAATCGGCAAATGGTTTGCCCTGGGATTTGCCGCCTGGCTGGCCTCGCTGGGACAAGGAGGGGGCTCCGGAGGCGGCAACCTGAACCCCGCCCGGCCGGGGGAACAGAAACCTAAACTCGATGACGCCGTCGCC
>JAFGIZ010000129.1 GCA_016929365.1 Lentisphaerota bacterium | reverse complement strand
CTCGTGATGTCGGGGGGCATCGACAAGAGGGTGCTGGCCGCAGGGCCCGACGCCATCGAGGCCGAGGTCAGGCGCATCATCCCCGCCATGGCGAGGCGCGGCGGCTACATCCCGACCTGCGACCACGGCGTGCCCGAAGAGGTGCCCTACGAGAACTACCTGCACTACCGCCAGCGCGCGCTGGAGCTGGGGGGCTGACCCGGGCCGCGGCGGCGTCAGGGGCCCGGCCGGCGCCACCAGAAGGTGCCGTTGTTCCACTCAATCCGGGTTCGATCCGCGTTGACCTTGCCGCCTCGTCAACCACCGGCGCCTGCCTCACCGTCGACGGCGGTGTCACGGCCCAGCTATTGCCGCTGGATTGTGACGGTTGATTGTGATCACAGTGATAGCCGGATTGACCGGTATGGCGGTGCCTTTTCGGCAACTCGACAGATCAGTGTTGTGGACGATTTTCATCATGGCTGCCTTCGATAGCTGAACCCTGACACCTGACACCTGCGGCGATTCGTCGCCGCTGTCTGGAGCGGAGTTCTTGACAAAAATACCGTGTTCGTATATAAGCGCAGTAACGCGTATGTAGAGATTCTAAAGCGGGTCCGGCCCGCAGGGAAAGGATGTGTTCCATGAAAGCAGCCGCAGGATTTTATGGCGTGATCGCGGCTGTCATTGCTGTCGGTGTGCCGGCGCGGGCCGACTTGATCAGCCTGTTCACGTTTGACGAGAATTACCCCGTTATCACGAATGCTATCGACGACGCGCCCGACGGGACGCTGGTGAACGGGCCGACGAATGTGCCGGGGCGGGTCGGGCAGGCGCTGCACTTTGTCCGCGCGCACACCAACTATGTGGACATGAATATCGATACCGAGCACGTCGGTCGGCCCAACACCCAGGACGGCGCCGGCGGCGTGTACGGGGGCAGTATGGGGTGCTGGATCAAAACCGACGTGGCGGACGGCGCGACTATCTTCTCTACCCGGGAGGTGAGCAACGGGTACTTCGAATGGGTACTCAACAACAATGGCGCGGGGAAAATGCGGCTCTACCTGCGCGGCAGCGGCGGAAACGATGAGTCTTTGATGGCCTATATGGACGACAATGACACCTGGCGCAACGGGGAATGGCATCATCTGATGTGCACATGGACCAATACAACGGGCGAGACCAACACCGGATCGGTCGTGTTCTATGTCGACGGCGAGGCGCAGGGGGTCAGTTACACCGAGAACGAGCACGATGCCACGACCGTTCTGGGCGGATGGCGCACGACTGTCGCGGACCGGATGAAAATCGGCGCGTTTCGGGATGGATTGTTGACGAGAATGGACGGGTACCTCGACGATCTGGCGTGCTGGAATACCCGCTTCTCGTCAAACGAGGTGCGGATGCTGTACGAGCTCGGGGCCAAGCTGGGTTACGGCTCGGCGGACAAGGTGATTCTCGACGACATCTACCTGGGGGGACCGGGAACATCGGCTCAGACCGGGGACGGGACGACCTGGATGTATACGGCGGGGCTGCCGCCCCGGGCCGACATGATCGGCATGGTCATTAACGACGGCGGCGCGGTGATTATGGACGCCTCGGGCAACGGCGTGCGCAAGGCAGGCAGCCTGCTGCTGAGCCTGTTGCCCTTTGACGGCAACGCGGACAACGCCGTCAGCAATGCGCCGGGCGGTACGGAGGTCAACGGCCCGACGTACGTAACCGGCAAGTTCGGCCAGGCGCTGGACTTCGACCAGGCGCAGACGAATTACGTGGATATGGTTGACGGCGCGCGGCCGAACGGGACGGACGGCGGCATTTACAGCGGCAGTATCGGGGTCTGGATCAGGACGACATACGCCGGCCCGTCGGACCTGTTTTCGGTGCTGGGGCCGGTAGGCAACAACTGCTATTTCGAATGGTTTCTCAATTACGGCAACGCGGGGGTGACTCGCTTCTATATGCGGGACAGCTACGAAAACGGTGATTACGACTCAATAAACATCACTACAGCCGATATCGACACGTGGCGCGACGGCAACTGGCATCATATGCTCTGCGCGTGGCGGACCACGACGGGTGCGGAGAACACGGGACGGATGACGTTCTACCTCGACGGCAACGAGGTCGCGGGTTCCACAATAAGCGGCATGGAGCATACGTCCGCCAGCGTGATGGGGCCCTGGGGCACCGCGGCCGACCGGCGCATGAAGATCGGCGCCTTTCGCGATCCCTCCGCCAATCCCAACAACCCGTTGACGGGAACCCTGGACGAATTTGCCGCATGGGGCGTTGAGCTTTCGGCCATCGAGGCGAAGGCGCTGTTTGAGCTGGGGAACGAACGGGGTTATGATGCCCTGGACTCGCAGACGGTGCTGGACGTCTTCGGGCGCGGTCCCGGCGCCGCGAGCAAAGTCAGCGACGGCCGCACCTGGGAATACCGGAGCGGATTGTCCGGAACGCCGGGCGAGCTGAACCGGCTGACCCTGGTCCTGGACGAGAGCGGCAACGGGGTGGTCGGGCTGCCGCATGCCACGTTGATCTTCGTGCGCTGAACGGCCAGCGCAAGCCGTCTGGAGGAGTGCTTCATGCGCGGATTTCTCTTCTGTCTCCCGGCGCTGGCGGTATCGTTGAGCGTTGCTGCCGGCGCGGACGCGCCGACGTACACGTGTTACCGGCTCGGCCCGGATACGCCGTTGACCATTGACGGCCGCCTGGACGACTGGCCGGATGTGCCGTTTTTTATTCTGGGTGCGCAGGACCAGGTGGTATCGGGAACCTGGGGCGGGCCGGAAGACGCCCTGGCGAAGGTCCGCTTGTGCTGGGACCGGGACACGCTGTACATGGGGATCGAGGTCAGCGACGACGACGTGTGCCAGGCGACGTCACGGGACGAGGCCCACCGCATCTTCATGCAGGACAGTATTCAATGGGCCGTTGACCTTAAAGACGACGGGGGCAACCGGTACGGCGACGACAATTACGAGTACGGTTTCGGCGTGGTCGACGGCGAGCCGCTGACCTACCGGTGGTTCAGCTCGTCGGGCTGGCCGCGGGGTATCGCCGAGCATGTTGCGCTGGCCATCGAACCCAATCCCCGGGGCGGCTTGATTTACGAGGCGGCCGTCGATTTCTCGATGCTCGCGCCGCTGCGGAATCCGGAAGACGGCCGCCGCATCGGGTTTACCCTGGTGCTGCAGGATATGGACCGGAAGGGACACCGGACGCTGGAGTGGACCCCGGGGGTCGTGCAGGGAAAGAACCCGTCGTTGTTCGGCAAGATGGTTTTTTCGCGAGCCTCCCCGGGGCGGGAAGCGGGGGGCTGGCTGATCAGCGCCGCCGGAACCGTGGGGGATGAAGGCCTGGACATGCGCCTCATGCCGACGGCGGCGGGCACGGCGGGCATGACGCCGCGGGCGCAGCTCCGGACCCGCGGCGGCGCCGCGAAAGAGGAATATGTTTTCCACGCCGTGGACGCGGACGCCTCCGCTTTCGCCGTGACCGTACCCACCGCCGGGCTGGCGCCGGGCCGCTACGCGATCCGCGTGGAGGGGGAAGACGGCCGCGTGTTGGCCGAGCACAGCTTCGTCCGCAGCGACACCGCCCGGCTGCAGGCGCTGAAGGCCGCGATCCCGGAGCAGTCCCGGCGGCTCGATGCGTTGATGGAGCGCGCGGCGGAGCGCGGCATCCAGACGCATTATGCGCGTACTGCCCAAACCGTTGCCGGACTCTTCCAGGGGTTTATCGAGGAGGACGCAAAAGAAAAGAATTATGAACTGGCCCTCCACAACGCCGAGGCGGTCGGGGCGGCGCTCCGGCGGGCGGCGGACCGCCTGACGGGTTGGCTGGACTCCCCGGCCGGCATGCCGGACTGGATGCGGGTGCCGGAACTCGATTACGCGCGCGTGGAAACGCGGGGAGCGCATTTTACGGTTGACGGCCGCCCGGTGCTGCTGGCGGGTCCGCTGGGCTATACCTGGGGCGTGCGCCGCGATCTCGAGGCTATTGCCGGGGCCGGCTATAACGCAGTCCGCATCGGCATTGCGGCGGACCATTTCTTTACCGCTGACGGCCGGCTGGCTTCCGGGGAGGAAAAGCCGCTGTGGCCCATAAGCGACGTTCTGAAAAAAGCCGAGGCGTTGCATATCTCGGCCGGGATCGGGCTCCTGCCCGCCAAAGTCTGGCGGGGCGCTTCCCGGCGGGGGGACCTGACGCTGGACGCGTTCCACGACATTTACGAGCATTATGCGCGGCGCCTGATTCTCGCCGCGACCCGGGGCCGCACCTTTGATTACACGATCTCCGTCGAAGCGCAGCGTTTCCCTCCGCTTTACGACGCCGGGCATCATCGTGACATCTGGGTCGGGCACCTGCGGTCCTCCTACGCCGATATCGAGGCGCTTAATGCGCTTTACGGAACGGCCTACGGGTCCTTTGCGGACGTGCCGTTTCCCGACGCGCTGCCGGAGCATGCGGCGGGGCGCTATGACTATACGCGGGTACGCCAGGTCATCATCGCCCGGGGGCTGGCCTGGGCGGCGGACATCATCCGCAAATACGACCCGGAGGCCAAGGTTACGGGCTATCCATACGTATGGACATTCCGGGACGCCGGCGCCTACTACGAGCACGCCATCGATCCGGAACTGGACGCGGACTGCATGGATATCGTGTCGTGCGACACCTCGGGGACCTATCACAGCGACCGGTACGCCATGGATACCATTACCTGGCTGGGGGGCTACTACGACCTGATGGAGAGCATTGCGGGTGATCGCCCGCTCTGCGACGGGGAGTTTCACTACACGAACCGGCGCAAGATTTACCCCGCGAACTGGTCCCGCGCGATCTATTTCCAGGCGTACCTGCACGGCTTGAACGGCAGCTACGCCTGGGTATGGGTCCGCAACCCGAGCATCGGCGCCACCTTGCTGCTGGACGCCAACGTGCTCCTGGACAGCGCCGCCGCGGCGCTGGATCTCCAGCGCACCGCGCCGGCCATCGTTGCGTTCCAGGATGCGCCCTGCGACGTCGTTCTGATGTATTCCAACGCGAGCTCACCGCACGGCGGCCGCGAGAACGACGTGACGCTGTCGCAACGCGCTCAAACGGATTTGCTCTACGAAGCGATCTATTTCGAAGGCCTGAAAGTCGGCTACGTCACGGAACGCATGCTGCAGCAGGGCAGGATCCGGCGTGATACGCCCCTGCTGGTTCCCAACAGCTCGCATGTCGCGCCCGCGACGCGCGAGGCCGTGCAGGCCTTTGCGAAGACCGGCGGGCGCGTGCTGCTGGTGGGGCGGTGTTTTACGCATACCCCCCAGGGCGTGGCGGTTGCGCCGTTTCCGGAGATGGAGCACGTTACGCGCATGCGCGGGTTCGCCACGGCCGAGGAAGCGCGGGCCGCCGTGGTGCCGTATCTGAGGCAGGCGGGCGTGAACGCGCCGCATCGTCCGGTCGTTGACAACGGCCTGACGTTTCCGACTGTGGAATGGCGGGCCGCCGTTGATGACGCGGGCCGCCGTTATCTCTTCCTGCTGAACATGGGCCACAACCCGGCACGGGTGCAGGTTCCCGACGCGTTCGCCGGCGCCAGGGACCTCCTGACGGGGCGCGACGCAGCACCGGAGCTCGAGCTGGGCTCCCTGGAGTTCGTCTTGTTGGCCGGCCGTTCCAGGGAGAGCGGATGACATGACGCTGCGGGCCCTATGCGTGTGCCTGCCGGCGTGTCTCTGGATCCTGCCGTTTTGCGCCCTGGCCGCCCGGGGGCAAAGTAATACGGTAACCGTGGCGACCGACGTCCGGCACGCGGACGAGGCGGCGTATCTCGCCGGCCCGTACGTGTACCCGGAATCCGTGCTGGAACTGGAAGATGCCGGCGGATGGGGTTTTTACGGGGCTGTGGGAGGGCATCGCGGAGGGGTGCGGCGGGTGCCGGCGCCCGGCCGGCCGGGACACGCGATCGAGTTGTGGATGCAGCTCAACAAGGAAAACCCGGCGGCCCCGCAGTGGGTGTTCTGGCAGCGCCCGCTGGATCCGTGGCTGGTCATTGACGGCGTGCAGCGGATCGAGGTCGACGTCATGGCGCTCGATCCGGTTCCGTTCCGGATTACGGCCCGGTTCGGATCGGGAGACGGCCTCGGGGTGATCCCGGCCACCTGGAGTCCGCTGGGCGTCGTCACGACGGGCGCCTGGCAGACGGTCAGCATCCCGGTGCGCCCGGTTCGGCCGAGCATCGACACCTTGCGCTTCGATCTGCGCGTCCGGCAGGACGGCGTGCCGCACGACCGACCCGTGCGGCTGTTGATCGACCGCATGCGGTTTGTGCCCCGCCCGGATCCGCTGACAACCCTTGCCGTTGCCGCGCTGCGGACGGCTCCCCCGGCGGGACCGGCCTGCCTGGTTCTGCATTCCCCGTTACAGCGCGCGGGGGGCGATCCGGTGTGTTTCACGGTCGAGCTGCAGGTTGGCGAGGCGGCCGCGTGCGAGCTGCAGCTGACCTTCACGGCGGGACGCAAGACCAGGGAGGCCCGGGAGGCCGTCCGTCTGCATCCCCCGTATACGCGAATCGACGTCACGGCGGAAGGGCTGTTGGAGGCTGTCGGCGGCGGGACCGTGGACATGGCGGTTCGGATCCGGGAAGCCGGCGGCGCGGTCCTGGCGGAAACCGGGCAGCCGCTTTCCCTCCGGCTTTACGACCGAGGCGGTCTGACCCGCGCGCGGCGCCGGTTGCTGCGCCGCATGCACGATCTGGAAGCCGTCCGTGATGAACGGATCGCCCGCGGCAACGCGCCGCACCTGGCCGATGCCGGCCTGGCCGTAGCCCGGTTGTTTCTGCAGGACAACGGCTTTATCGAGGACGATTTCGACCGTCAACGGGCTTATACGAAGGCTTTCGAGAATCTCGACCAGGTGGCGGCGATCCTCGACCGCGCGCAGCGGGAGCTGGCCGAGGCGGAGTCCGTCCCCGCCGTGACGGAGACCGTGCGGTCGTACCGGCCCGACCGCCCGGTTCGCCTGGAAGGCGGCGCCATCCGCCAGGACGGGCACCCGTTGCTGCTGGTGGGCGGGATCGGCTGGTCCGAGCGGGTCAGGCCTCACGATGCCCGGATCACGGCCCGGCTGGGCTTCAACGCCGCGTCGATTCAGGCGTGTTTGAAAGACTGGTTCGACGATTCCGCCGCGGCGGAGGCCGGGCGGGCGGAAACGGAACGGTTCCTGGCCGAAACGCGTCAAGCCGGTATGGCCGCCAACCTGCTGCTGTCCGGACACTACCCGCCCGATCCGCTGCCGGACGCGTACGCGGCCGCACGGGACGCGTACACGGGGTCTTCCATGCTGCCCTGGAACATCCTGTCTCCCGCCACGACACAGCTTTATGCGGACTGGTACGAGAGGGTCCTTCCGATCCTTGAGGGGCAGGTCCATGTGATCAACGTGGAGACCGCGAACGAGCCCAACCACGTTGCCGGTCCGGAAGCGCCGGGTTACAGCAAGCGGTTTGCGGAGTGGCTGGAAACGCGGTACGGAACGCCCGCGGCGCTGAATGCCGCCTGGGGCACGCAGTACACCGCGTTCGGGGCGATCCGGCCGTCGGATGTGGAGGACGCCGGCGGCGCGGCCGGGACGGCCGGCGCACTGTATGATTGGCACCGCTTCCGGAGCGACGTGGAAACCCGGTTTTTCGCTGGGCTCAAGGACCGGATCCGGACTGTCTATCCCGATTTGAGCGTGACCTTGAAACTCATGGGGCACCCGGAGCATTTCGGTTATGCGATGCTCAACGAACAGAGCGTGGTGCCCCGGGCCCAGACCCAGATCGGAACGGACGGCAGCGATCGCATGTGGCTGGATTACCTCAAGAGCCTGAAACCCGGGGCGGCGGTCATCAACGCGGAGTGGCATATTCTGCAAGGGCCCGGCACGGTGCGGAATCCGGGCTTGATTCAGCGGCGCATGCTCGAGGGTGCGGCACACGGCATTGCCTTCGGCGCGATCTGGAACTGGCGCCGGAAGGACTGGGCGTCCCTGAGTAACGGCGCCGAACAGAGTATGACGCGTTATGCCATGACGCTGGACGCCGTGGCGCAAGGCGCCTGGAAAATACGCGCGGCGGCCGAACCGTTGAGCCGGTTCGCAAACCTGGACGGCGGCCGTTGCCGGATCCTGTACGATCTCAACACGCACCTGCGCCGGGGCAGCGCCTATATGGATGACCTGCAGGCCGTCTACGAACGGCTTGCACGCAATGCGCGCGGCGTACGGTTTGTCATGGCGGGCCGGCTTTCCGCCGAAACCCTGGCCGGGGCGGACTTTGTGGCCGGCGGCGCGGCGGATGCGCTCACGGCGGACGAGATGACCTGCCTGGCCGAATGGGTCCGCCGCGGCGGCACGTTGTGGCTGACCCGGCCGGCATTGCAGCATGATCCGTACGGTCGTGCACACCGTTCCGCGGGGCTGGATATGCGGCGTTGCGCCGGGAGGCAGGGGCAGCATGACCTGGGGGCGGGCGCCGTGACGGTCGGACCGCACCCGCCGACGTTGGCCGCCTTTCTCGACGGGCCGTTTGCGGCGGGGCCGGACGGGGCACCGGCGGAAGCGATCGAGGTGCGCCTGGCGGAGAACGGCGGGGTCCGGTGGGTCTACCTGGCCAACCGCGGCGACGCAGCGGCGCGGGTTCTGCTGCGGGACTGGCCGGGCGGCAGGCCTGAAAGCGGGACGGACCTGTTGACCCGGCGGCCCGTGGACTGGAACCGGGTCCTGGAGCTGGACGCGCAAGAGGTTCTTATTGTGCGGT
>JAFGIZ010000128.1 GCA_016929365.1 Lentisphaerota bacterium | reverse complement strand
GCGCCACGGCCTGTGTGTTCGTCACCGCCGACGGCGGCGCGACCTGGACCCAACGCACCCTGCCCGCGGGCGAATTGTACGTCACGGCCCTGTGGCAGAACCCGGCCGATCCCGACCATGCCTTCGCCGGCGTGTGGAACGGCTTCCTGGCCCAGCACGGCATGCCGCGCCAGGGACCGGCGCTTTACGAGACGTTCGATGCCGGCCGTAACTGGATCGTGGTCGTGCGGGGCAATCCCCAGATCAACGCGATCACGGGCCTGGATGCCCGCCGCGTGTGGGCCGTGGGCGATACCGTGGGCTTCGCCGCCAACGACGTCGTGGCGATTTTGACCGAGCCGGGAGAAGAACAGGAGAAGGTCGAGAAAATCGAACGAGTCGAGTATTTCGAGTGAATCGATTCGTTCGATTCGCGCGACACCTTGCCGAACCACCAACCGGGAAGAACCCCGCATGCACATCCCCGCGGACAACCCCGCAGGAACCGCGGCCCGCGCCCTTGCGCTGGCTGTTTTAACGCTGTCCGCCGGGCCGGCGGACCGCACTCTGGCGGCCGCGGCCGGGGCGCTGCACAATACCTTTGTCACGCTGGAGCGCGATCGCCGCCTGCGGGTCGTGGTGGTCGGAAATTCCGTGTCCGCCGGGCACCGCCTGCCGGACGGCGGCCGGATCAGTTACTACCATGGGGCGCTGGATTGGCTCGACGAGCACTTCCCCGACGCCGCGATCGAGCTGGAGACGCGCATCCTCTTCGCGATCGGGCCGGAGACCCAGCTGTTCTGGATGGACGAAGACGTGACGGCCGACCCGCCCGACCTGCTCCTGGTCGAGTTCGGCGCAGCCAACGGAGCCTGGGGGCCGGCAGGGCGGATCGTTACCGACCCGGGGACGGAGGGCTATATCCGGCGCCTGCGCCTCCTGCTGCCGGAGACGGACTGCCTGATCAACATCGGGTTGTTCAAGGATCGCATGGCGGATTACCGGGAGAACCGCGTTCCGGGCTCGGCGGCCTTTCTGCAGCAGGTCGGTGCGCACTACGGCTGCGCCGTGGCCGATTCCGCCGCGGCCCTGGCGCAGCGCATCCTTGCCGGCGAAGCCTGGGATGTCTTCATGAAGGACGGCATTCATCCCGCCCCGGCGGGGTACCGGGTTCACCAGGAAACGATCCGCGGGGTGCTCGACGCCGCGTACGCGGCGTTCCGGGCATCGGACGCGCCACGGCGCGTTTTGCCGCACGATCTGCCGGGCGCGACGCTGCATCCGGCCCCGTGGTGGTTTCCGCGTCGCGTCCCCGCGGTGCTGGCGGATGACGCGCACGGGTTCGCCGTTGCGCGCTCGGGCCGCCTCCTGGTTCTGAAGGCCCAACGCCCGGGCGCCGCGGGCTCGTTTCACGCCGGGCGCGGCGCCGTCGTGGGGCTGCTCACGCACCAGGCCGAACGCACCGCGCCCCCGCCCAGCCTCGAACTGCGGCTGGACGATGGTGCATGGTTCCGGCTCGAAAACGGCGCCCTGTTCATGCACGAAGGGGACCGGTCGAACCGTTACCGGCGCCACTTTTTTGCCCGGTACGGGCAGGCCGCGGCGGCGCGGCGGGTGCACTGGAGGGTCCCGGCCGACGCGACGCCCGGGACCCTGCCGTCCATCGCCGCGTTCCTGGTGATCGAGCAGACCGACGTGCCGTGTCCGCTGGAGCCGTGAACGGACGGGCGCGGGCCCGGCGCGGGAGCAGAACGGGAGGAGATTGGAAAGATCGAAGGATGAGCGTGCATCGGTTCCGCCGAGGCCCGCGAGCCACGCAGCAACCGGGCATAAAGGAAGAGGGAGACCACCATGACGGATCGAACAGCTTGCATCGTGCCGGGCCTCGCACTTGCCATGTTTGCCCTGGCCGCGCCCCTGTCGGCCCAGGAAACCTCCAACTACGAGCTGCGCGCCGTGCCGGCGCCGGGCAGCGTTACCATCGATGGGAAACTCGATGAGTGGGACACCTCGGGCGAGATCCTGATGTGCCACGACGTGGGCCGGCTGCTCGAGACCCGCTCCGCGCGGGTGGCGGCGATGTACGGCCCGGAGGGGTTGTACATCAGCCTGCGGGTCAAGGACGATACCCCGATGCAGAGCCGTTGGGACCCGGTGGCCCAGCCGTTCCAGGGATGGCGCGCGGACAATGCGCAGATCTACTTCTGGGACGACCCGGACACGCCGTTCGGACCGGAAGGCAGCCGGGTATCGCAGTTGACCGCGTGGTGGTGCCATACGTTGAAGCGTCCGGGTGCCTCGATGCTGGTCGGCCCGATCGGGCACGGCCGCGAGCCTGAAGCGAGGCTTACCGATCTGGTCGGCAAAGGGGTGGACCTGGCCTATGCAAAAGACCCGGACGGCCAGGGCTACACGGCGGAGCTGCGCGTCGACTGGAAACTGCTGAGCCGGTCGGGCCGGATCTACGGGGCCGGGGAATCCATGGGCATGGGGATGGAGATATTCTGGGGCGATGCGGCCGGCGACGGGCCGGAACACCGTCTGACGGACCTGCTCAATGCCGCCCAGCCGCAGCGTTCGTTCTACTGGTCCACGCCCGATGCGTGGGGCAAAGTCGCTTTCACGGCCGACAACCACGTCGCGCCGTCCCCATCGATCGCGTTGCTGAACGCGGCCGAGCGGCTGCGCCGGGCCCTCTACACGACGGAAGGTCCCGTGCCG
>JAFGIZ010000127.1 GCA_016929365.1 Lentisphaerota bacterium | reverse complement strand
ATGCGCCTAACCTGGCGCTGGTGCGGGGGCGGGGGACGAAGGTCTGGGATGCGGACGGCAAGGTCTACCTGGATTTTGTGTCCGGTATTGCCGTGGTGAACGCGGGGCATTGTCATCCCCGCGTGGTCGAGGCGATCCGCGAACAGGTCGGCACCTTGATGCACGTATCCAACCTCTACTATACGGAGAACGAGGCGCGGCTGGCGGAGAAGCTGTCTAAGCTGGCGTACGAGGGTAAAGGCAAGTGCTTTTTCTGCAACTCGGGAGCCGAGGCGAACGAAGGGCTGATCAAGCTGGCGCGGCTGTGGGGCAACCCGGAGGGGCGCTACGAGATCATCTGCATGGACAATTCCTTTCACGGGCGGACGCTGGCCACGGCGGCGGCGACCGGCCAGGAGAAAGTGCGGACCGGTTTCGAGCCGATGCCCGAGGGGTTTCGGCATGCCGCTTACAACGATCTGGAGGCGGTCCGGGCCCAGGTTAACGAGAAAACCGCGGCGGTCCTGCTGGAGGTAGTCCAGGGCGAGGGCGGGGTGATCCCGGCGGAGGCGGCTTTCGTACAGGGGTTGCGGGCCCTGTGCGACGAGAAGAACCTGTTGCTGTTATGCGACGAGGTGCAGTGCGGCATGGGCCGTACGGGGCGCTGGTTTGCGTTTCAGCATTACGATGTGCTCCCCGACGCGTTTTGCCTGGCCAAGGCCCTCGGCAGCGGTTATCCGATCGGAGCGGTGGTCGCGGGACCGAAGCTGGCGGAGACGTTTTCCGCGGGCAAGCACGCCAGCACGTTCGGGGGCACGCCGCCGGCCTGTGCCGCCGCGCTGGCGACGCTGGACGTTATCGAACGCGAGCGGCTGGTCAAGCGCGCGGAGACCATCGGCCGGCAGTTACGGGAGCGGCTGGAACCGCTCGTGGCGAAGTACGAGCACGTGACGGAGGTGCGGGGCGCGGGGTTGATGCTCGGCCTGGTGATGGACCGGCCCGTGAAGCCGTTATGCAGCCGGCTGACGGAGATGGGGCTTTTAACCCTGGCGACCGCCGAGCGTGTGGTGCGTCTGTTGCCGCCCCTGAACGTCAAGGAAGCGGAGATCAGCGAGGGTCTGGAAATCCTGGATGAAGCCCTGGCGGAGTTGCACGGTGCGGCGCCGGCGGAGGAAGAAAAAGAGGCTTGACGCATGGGCGGGGCGGTGCGATCATCCGCCCGATTGTGAAGCTCGTAGGGCTTCCCCCAAGATATATCAAATTGAGAGGATTGTGGTATGACCCGGACAGGCGTGTGGAATAGAGTCAAAGCGTTTACGTTGATCGAGTTGCTGGTCGTGATTGCGATCATCGGGGTTCTGGCCGGGCTGCTGCTCCCGGCGGTGCAGAAGGCGAGGACGTCCTCGCTGATGACCACCATGATGAGCAACGGGCGCGACCTGTACGTCGGGCTGTACCAGTCCGACAGCGAGCGTTTCGTGTTGGGGCTGGAGTCTCCGTTTCCAGTCTCGTCCTCGACGAACTACGCGGCGACCTCGACGGATTATTTTATTTACGCCGTCGAGCAGGGTTTTGTGAAGGTGCCGGACTGGTCGTTTCTCGCGGGCCCCCGGGTGCCGCCTGCGTCGGGCACGAACAGCGCCGATTTTGCAGCGGAGAACAACGCCTGGTGCGTGACGGCGGACTTGTCGCCCGAAAGCAGCAACGACCTGGTTCCGTTTCTGTTTACGCGGAACGTGGACACGCCGGGTGACGTGCTGGGTGAAACGCATACGCTGGTCAGCGACCCCACCGATCCGCGTTCGCGTCCGTTCGGCGACCGGGGTTGCGTGCTGATTACGATCGGCGGGACCGGGCGCAAGCTGGTGCCGCAGGTCATGAGCCAGTTCAATCAGGTGGACGCGGTGAATCCCGTTTTGCGGACCGGCATCTAGTCTTCGGGGAGTTAAGGGGAAGCCGGAAGCGCCGCGGCGCTTCCGGCTTTTTTTATGTGCCTGCGATAGCAAAAGTCACGGTAGACCGCGGGGGCGACAAGACCTTCGATTACCGCATACCGGCAGAGCTGGCGGGGGCCGTGCGGGTGGGGTCGCGTGTGACGGTGCCGTTTGGCCGGGCGCGGCGGACGGGATATGTCGTGGGTCTGGCGGACCGTTCCGAGCGGGGTGACCTGAAGGCCGTTGCGGCGCTGGCGGACCGCGAGCCGTTTGTCGGGGAGGGAATCCTGAAGCTGGCGCGCTGGATGGCGGACTACTATGGCGCACCGCTGGAGCGGGCGGTGCGCACGGTGCTGCCGGGTGTCGTGCGGCGCCGGGGAAAGCAGTACCGTCAGCGGCTGCATGTGCGGTGTGCCGGCGGACCGGCCCCGGAATCGGGGGGGCGGCTGTCGGAGAAGCAGAAGGCCGTTCTGGACGCGCTGGAGGCACGGGGCGGGGGCCTTTTTCTGCAGGAGCTGACGGACGCGCTGGGCATCAGCGACGCGCCGGTCAAGGCGCTGGCGCGGAAGGGGCTGGTGCGGATCGGGCCGGAGCCCCTGGCGCGGACGCCGGCGGGAGCGCGGACGATTCTGCCGACGCGGCCCTTGAAGCTGATGCGTGAGCAGGAGGCGGCGCTCGAGGCGATTTGCACCTGCATCGACGGCCAGGCGGGCCGGCCGCGTGCTTCCGCCGCGGCCGTCACGGCGCCGGGGCAGGCGGGTTCCGGGGGGCATGTCGTGTTGCTCTACGGGGTTACCGGGAGCGGGAAGACGGAAGTCTATCTCCAGGCGATAGGGCACGTCCTGGAACGGGGACAGGGCGCGATCGTGCTGGTCCCGGAGATTTCGCTGACGCCGCAGACCGTGGAGCGGTTCCGGGCGCGCTTCGGCGACAGGATCGCGGTGTTGCACAGTCACTTGTCGGAAGGCGAGCGCCATGACGAATGGCATCGCATACGGGACGGGAAGGCGCCGATTGTGGTCGGGGCGCGGTCGGCGGTGTTTGCCCCCGTGCGGAATCCGGGCCTGATCGTCGTGGACGAGGAGCACGAGGGCACCTACAAGCAGGATGAGGCTCCGCGTTACCATGCGCGCGACGTGGCGGTGATGCGCGGGCGCATGGAGGGCTGCGCCGTGGTGCTTGGCTCGGCGACGCCGTCGCTGGAGTCATGGCATAACGCGTCCACGGGAAAGTACCGTCTGGCGGTTTTGCCGCACCGCGCGGACAACCGGACGATGCCGCCGGTGCGCGTGGTGGATATGCGCGTCGCGCGGTCGGCGGGCCGGGCGTCCCTGTTTTCGCGCGAGCTGCTGGACGCCATACGGCAGCGGCTTGACCGGGCGGAGCAGGTCATCCTGTTTCTCAACCGGCGCGGGTTTGCGACGTCGCTGGTGTGTCCGAAGTGCGGGGAGGTATTACGGTGCGACCGGTGCAGCGTATCGTACACGTATCACCGCAGCCGGGAGCGCATGGTGTGCCATATCTGCGGCGGCACACGCCGGGTGCCGGCGCGGTGTCCGGGATGCGGCGATCCGGCGTTTCGGTATGCCGGCGCGGGGACGCAGCGGCTGGAGAGCGCGCTGGCCAAGTGTTTCCCGCAAGCGCGCCTGGCGCGGATGGACGCCGACAGCACGGCCGGCAAGGACGCCTACCACCGTATCCTGGGCGACGTGCGGACCGGCACTGTCGACATTCTGATCGGCACGCAGATGATCGCGAAGGGCCTGCATTTCCCGAATGTCACCCTGGTGGGGGTGGTTTACGCGGATTTGAGCCTGCACCTGCCCGATTTTCGCGCCGGGGAGCGCACGTTTCAGCTGCTGGCCCAGGTGGCGGGCCGGGCAGGCCGGGGAGAGATGCCCGGCGAGGTCATTGTACAGACCTACACGCCGTTTCATCCGGCTGTGCAGGCGGCCCGCCGCCTGGATTACGAGGGGTTCTGTGCTGAAGAGCTTGCTTTCCGCCGCGAGCTGGACTATCCGCCGTTTACGCACCTGGTCAACGTGGGCTTCAAGGGGAAATCGGAAAACACGGTCGCCTATTGCGCGTCGCTGTTTGCGAAGAAGCTGCAGGCGGCGCTGGGCGAAAAGGCGCGGGTGTCCGAGGGGGCGCCGGCGCCGCTGGCGCGCGCGAAGGGGGCGTATCGCTACCAGGTGATGGCGCGTGCGGCCTCGGGGGTGGGCCTGACGCGGACCGTACGGGATGTCCTCGCGGGTCTGAAACTGCCCCGCGCGGTAACGGTTGCGGTGGACGTTGACGCGGTCAGTTTGTTATAGGAAGAGATATGCAGTCCTTTTACGTTACCACGCCCATTTACTATGTGAACGACCGGCCGCACATCGGGCACGCGTACACGACGATCCTGGCGGATGTGCTGGCGCGGTATCACCGCCTCATGGGGACGCCGACGTTTTTCCTGACCGGCACGGACGAACACGGACAGAAGGTGCAGCGCGCCGCCGAGGCGGCCGGGATTACACCGCGCGAGCAGGCGGACCGTACGGTAGTGCGTTTCCAGGACCTGTGGCGGCGGCTGGAGATTACCAGCGACGATTTTATCCGCACGACGGAAGCGCGTCATACGCGGGTTGTGCAGCAGATCCTGCAGGATCTCTACAACCGCGACGAGATTTACCGGGCGGAGTACGACGGGTGGTACTGCGTTACCTGCGAGCGATTCTACACGGACAAGGACCTCAAAGACGGGTGCTGTCCGGAGCCGGGCTGCGGCCGTGTCGTGGAACGGATTCGCGAGGCCAATTACTTCTTCCGCATGAGCGCGTACCAGGACTGGCTGATCCGGACGATCCGGGAGCGACCCGGTTTCATCCAGCCGGATTTCCGGAGGAACGAGACCCTGGGGTTTTTACGGCAGCCGTTGAACGATCTGTGCATCTCGCGTCCGAAAAACCGTTTGACCTGGGGCATCGAACTGCCGTTCGACGCGGATTACGTGACCTATGTCTGGTTTGACGCGCTGGTGAACTACATCAGCGCGATCGGGTACCCGGAGGACCGGACGCGGTTCGAACGCTGGTGGCCGGCCACGTATCACCTGATCGGCAAGGACATTCTCACGACCCATACCGTGTACTGGCCGACGATGTTGAAAGCGATGGGGTTGCCCCTGCCGCAGACGATTTTTGCGCACGGCTGGTGGCTCGTGGGGCGCGACAAGATGAGCAAGTCCAGCGGGAACGTGGTGAACCCGATGGCATTTGCCGAGCGCTACGGCGTGGATCCGTTCCGCTATTTCCTGATGGCGGAGATGACCCTGGGGCAGGATGCGAGTTTTACGGAAGAGGCGTTTGTCCGTCGCTACAACGCCGATCTGGCCAATGACCTCGGGAACCTGTTGAACCGGGTGATGAAGCTCATCGGGAAATACGGCGGCGGGTGCATACCGGAGCCGGCGGATGGCGCAGCGGGCGGTGACGAAATCGCGTTGCGGAAAGCGGCCCTGGAGACGGCCGGGTCGGTGGGCGCCGCGGTTGAAGGCATGCGCCTGGACGAGGGGCTGGCGCGCGTGGCGGGGCTGACGCGCGAGGTCAACCGTTACATGGAGCGGCGCCGGCCGTGGGACCTGGGTAGGGAAGGACGGTTGGAGGATACGGCGACCGTTCTGTATCATGCGGCGGAGGCGCTGCGCATTGTGAGCGGGCTCCTGTTCCCGGTTATGCCGAACAAGATGGCCGAGCTGCGGCGCGCGCTGGGCGTGCGGGAGCGGGCCCCCGATATGGGGCGCCTGCAGGAATGGGGGGTGCTGGGCGCCGGCGTGAGGATCGGGGAGATGCGGAGTCTCTTCCCGCGTATTCAGGATGCAAGCGGGACGGACGCGCCCGGCGGAACAGAAGGGCGGCGAACGGGCGGTGCGGGCCGCCGGCCGGAGCGAAGCAAGGAGGAGAAGGTGGAGATAACGTACGCGGATTTCGAGAAGCTGGATTTGAGAACGGCGCGGATAGACTCGGCCGAAAAGGTGGAAGGCGCCGACAAGCTGCTCAGGCTGCAGATCGACGTGGGCGGCGAAAAGCGGCAGATCGTCGCGGGAATTGCGCGGCACTACAAGCCGGAGGACCTGGCGGGAAGGACGATCGTGGTGGTGGCCAATCTGAAGCCGGCCACGATTCGCGGCGTGGAATCGCGGGGCATGCTGCTGGCGGCATCGAGCGGAGACACGTTGCGCCTGGTTACCGTGGATGGTGATGTGCCCGGCGGCAGCGCGGTCAGCTGAGCGTGCGGCCCGGGCATTGACGCGCCGGACGAATCGTGCGAGTATCGGGCGCTGATAACGGGCCGGTTGTTTTCCATGCGCCTGTAGCTCAGATGGATAGAGCGACAGCCTCCGGAGCTGTAGGTCGCGTGTTCGAGCCACGCCAGGCGCACATCGTGCGGGGGAAGGGGCAGGCGGCGGTTGGTACGTCTGTCGTTCCCGGGCACCGGGTGGTATATGGCGAATTTTGCCTTGATCGGGGCGGCGGGGTTCGTGGCGCCGCGGCACATGCGGGCGATTCGCGAGACGGGAAACCGTCTTGTGGCGGCCAGCGATCCGCATGATTCGGTGGGCGTGATCGATTCCTATTTTCCGGAAGCGCGTTTCTTTACCGAGATCGAACGGTTTGACCGGCATTTGGAGAAACTGCGGCGCCGTTCGGACGAGGAACGGGCGCACTATATCAGTATCTGTTCGCCGAATTACCTGCATGACGCGCATGTCCGGCTGGCGTTGCGGTTGGGCGCGCATGCCGTCTGCGAGAAGCCGCTGGTGATCAATCCGTGGAACCTGGACCAGCTTGCGGAGTTGGAACAGGAGCACGGGGCGCGTGTCTACACGGTGCTGCAGCTTCGGCACCTGCCGGCCTTGCGGACATTGAAGACGCAGATCGAGAAAGGGGCGCTTACGGGGCGGGCTGACGTGGTCCTGACGTATATCACCCGCCGCGGGGCGTGGTACGGAATCTCGTGGAAAGGCGCGGAGGAGAAGTCGGGCGGCCTGGCCATGAATATCGGGATTCATTTCTTCGATCTGGTGTTGTGGCTGTTTGGGGAGGCAGAGGCCAGCGCGGTGCATGTACGCCAGACGGATAAAATGGCGGGGGTCCTGGAACTCGAGCGGGCCCGGGTGCGCTGGTTCCTTTCGGTTGACGAAGGCGATCTGCCCGATGCGGTGCGGAGGGACGGGCGGCATGCTTGCCGGTCGCTGTGCGTGGACGGCGAAGAGATCGAATTTTCAAGCGGGTTTGAAGCGCTTCACACGCGTGTGTACGAAGGTGTGCTGGCCGGGACGGGACCGGGGATTGCGGAAGCCCGGCCGTCCATCCAGCTCGTATATGATATCCGGCGCGCGGAAATGACTGCTCCCGGCCGT
>JAFGIZ010000126.1 GCA_016929365.1 Lentisphaerota bacterium | reverse complement strand
GCTCGGCGGTGTGCGTGTCGAACCGCTCGCGCCATGCGCGCAGCGTGCGGGCGTAATGCGGCCCGATGTTCTCGAGCTGCTCGACGATAAAGCGCGACCGGCGGGTCATGGCCGTGCAGAGCGCGGTCAGCGACGGCAGCATGCCGCCCGGGAAGATATATTTCTGGATCCAGTCGCACCCCCGGCGGTAGCGCTCGTAGCGCTGGTCGGGTATCGTGATGACCTGCAGCGCCGCGAGGCCGTCGGGCGCGAGCAGCCGGTCGCAGGCGCCGAAGAAGGTGCCGAGCCGGGCATGGCCGACGGCCTCGAGCATCTCGATGGAAACCAGGCGGTCGAAGGTCTCGCCGCCGATCTCGCGGTAGTCCTGCAGCCGGATCTCCACGCGGTCCTGCAGCCCCTCGGCCTTCACGCGGTCGCGGGCGTAGGCGTACTGGGCCTCGGAGACGGTGATGCCCGTAACGCGGCAGCCGGCGCTGCGGGCCGCCTCGACGGCGAACCCGCCCCAGCCGCAGCCGATTTCGAGGACGTGGTGTTCCGGGCCGATACGCGCCAGGCGGATGAGCCGCTGCATCTTGTTGCGCTGCGCCTGGGCGAGGGTGTCGGTCCCGGTGGCGAACACGGCGCACGAGTAGGATAGGGTCTCGTCGAGAAAGGTCTCAAAGAAGGTGTTGCTCAAGTCGTAATGCGCGCGGATATTGCGGGCGCTGCCGCGCCGCGTGTTGGACCGGCGCAGGTGCCCCAGGCGGTTCGCCGCGCGTGCGGCGAGGCCGGGACGGACGCCGCGCTCCTCGATGCGATCGCGGTTGTCGATGATCAGGCGGATGACGGCGGTGAGGTCCGGACTGTCCCAGTCCCCGGCCATGTAGGCTTCCCCGAAGCCGACGTCGCCGCCGAAGGCCGCGCGCCGGAAGAAACGGTATTCGCGCACCTGCAGCGCGGCGTCCACGCCGGGTTCCCGGCCCCCGAAGGTCATGGTTTCGCCTTCGGGCAGCATGACGGCCAGGCGCCCGCGCCGTATGCGCTGGAGCCGTGCCTCGATCGAGCGCATGCAGAGCCGTTCCACGCGGCCGGGGGGCGGCTGCCGGATAGTCATGCGGCTGCGCGGGGGCGGCTTCGTGAAAACCGGCAGCTTCTTGCCGACGTAGAGCTTCACGGCTTCCTTGAGAATCCGGGGCATGGTGAGCCAGGGGGTCAGCGGCCAGGTCAGCAGCAGCCGCCGGTGCGCCGCGCGGGTCATGGGCTGCGCCGTCCCTTCCAACCAGGCCTTGAGCGCGAGCGTATCGCCCCAGTAAAGGTTGACATAGATGTCGAGTTTTTCGCGAATATCCCCGATCAGGAATTCGTAGCGGCCCTCGACCTTGTTGAACGGGGAGACGTGGAATTCCTTGTCGAGCGTATAGCGCGCCAGGTAGCCGGGCGGGGCGTCGGTGCGGTGCCTGGGGATATACAGGTGGCGTTCGCCGAAGGTATTGTTGACTTCGGCCACGATAACGGCCAGCCCGCCGTCCGGGCCGAAGCAGTAGTAGAAACTCACCGGGTTGAACACGGTGCCGAAATACCGCGCGTCTGTGACGAGGATAACGCGTTCGACCGGCTCGGTCCGGCCTTCGGCGGCGAGCCGCCGGTCGAGCTTGGCGCGGATGGGCGCCGGGCCGCGTTCGAGGTAATCGCGGTCGTACACCGAGGCCGGGCGGAAGCGGTTATAGCCGAAACCGGGCAGCTCGCGGTCGAGGGTTTCCAGCTCGTCCAGGTCGAGGGCGTAAAGGTAGGCGGGATAGCGGAAGGCGTGGTAAACGGGCCGGTAGCGAATGTGTCGGACCTCGCCGGTCAGGATCCGGGAATTCATAACGCGATCCCGAAGAGGGCGCCGACGTCTACGGCGGAGCGGACGGCGTCTTCGTGAAACCCGTAACCGAGATAGCTGCCGCAGTAGAAGGTGCGCCGTTTCCCGTTGAGTGCGCGCAGCCCGTCCTGGGAGGCCAGGGCCTCGGCGGTGTACATGGGGTGCCGGTAGACCAGGTCGGCGATGACGTGTCCGGAGGCGACAGGCCGTTGCGGATTGAGCGTGACGCAATAGTCCCGTTCCGCATCGAGACGCTGCAGCCGGTTCATATGGTAGGTCAGCGTGGCCGGCTCCGTGGCGCCGCTTGCCGCGGTCCGGCAATAGTTCCAGGACGCCCAGGCGCGGCGGTTGGGCGGCAGAAAGGAGGGGTCGGTATGCAGGATGGTGCGGTTTTCCGAATAGGTCCAGGCACCCAGGAGGCGCCGCTCCATCTCGGAGGGGTCTTCGAGGAGCGCCAGGGTTTCGTCGCCGTGCGTGGCCATGACCACGCGATCCGCAATGTCGGCGGTGCCGTCGGCGAGCGCCACGCAGACCCGGTCGGCGTCGCGGCGCACGCGCTGGACGGGCACGCCGGTCCGGACGAGCCCCTTGAAGCGGGCCTGGAACGCCTCGACGTAGCGGCGGCTGCCGCCCTCCACGGTGAACCAGACCGGGCGGTGCCGGAACGAGAGCAGGCCGTGGTTTTCGTAGAAGCGGGCAAAGCTTTCGACCGGGAAGTCGAGAATGCGGCGGGCGGGGGTGGACCAGATGGCGGAGGCCATGGGCACGACATATTCAGCGACGACATCCGGCCGGAAGCCGGCGCGTTCGAGGTACTGGCCCAGGGACAGACCCTGCAGCGCGCCGGCGTGCAGGTCGCGGCGCGTGCGGCGGGAGAAGCCCAGGATGCCGGCGACCAGTCCCCAGAAGGCGGGCCGGAACAGGTTGCCGCGCTGGGCGAACAGGCCGGACAGGGTGGTGCCGGCGTATTGCAGACCGGTTGTTTCGTTGGTGCAGCTGAACGACATATCGCTCGGTTTGGCCGCCACCTCCAGCTGTTCCAGGAAGCGGTTGAAACAGGGATAGGTCTTGTTGTTGAACACGATGAAGCCGGTATCCACGGGCGTTCCCGCGTCCGGCCCTTCGGGCACCGTCACGGTATGGGTATGGCCGCCCAGCCGGTCGTTCTTTTCGTAGAGCGTGACGTTGTGCCGCCGGCCGAGCAGCCACGCGGCGGTGATGCCGGCCACGCCGCCGCCCACCACGGCGATATCCTGTCGCGAGGCGGTGTCCATCGGCTTGTGTCAGTTTTCGATACGGCGCTTGACGTAGCGGATCAGTGTGCCGACGAACGGCAGCTTCTCGTAGAGCGCCGCCGCGTCCCAGTAGTCCTGCTGGAACACCACCTTGCCGTCGGCATTGAAACGCACGTGAGAGGCGCCCAGGGCCTCGATGGGCCGGTCCGGCGCGTTCTTGACGGTCAGGTACATGACCCAGCGGAAGTAGTATTCGCCGCCGCTGCCGGTGTGCCCTTCGACGTCGAACGTGCAGGATTGTACGGGTTCGGCCATCTTCAGAAAGTACGTTTCGACGGCGTCAATTCCCTCCACGGCCTTGAAAGGATCGGCAAAGAACGCGTCGGCGGCGTAGACGTCGCGCACGCCGTCTCGAATCTGTTCGGTGGAGTATTCGCGGTAGAAATCGATAAAGCGCTGGATCGCGCGACGCTCGATTTCGGAGCCGGGCTCCGGCACGGCGATGCGGTCCGGTTCCGTCCGGGCCAGGGCGGCATGATAGGCTTCCAGCATGGTGATCTCCGGTTCGGGCGCCGGTCCGCAGCCGCTCAAGAGCAGCGCCGGGAGGCCCAATGCGCAGAGACGGCAAAGACGGCGGGCAATGTGTTTCACGGCTAACCTCCTCTGCTCCTTACAGGGAGCGCTCGCCTCTTTATACGCCCCGGGGCAAGGACACTCAAGCGTGAAAGCACGTTTAGAAGAGGCGCTAGTATACGATCCGGCGCATGGGGGGCTGACGGATCAGCTCCCGCCGGCCGCCGGCGGTGCGGGCGTGTTCCACCGCGGCGGAGGCGGTCAGGAAGGCGGACTTGAGCTGTGTGGTGCGGTCGAAGGGGCCGAACACGCGGCGATAGCGAGCCTGGACCGCGGCGGCCTTGCGGCGCGCGGCGCGGTTGGGCGCAAAAAGGCGGGCGGGCCACAGGATGGGTATGAATTCGCGGGCGCGCGTGTGGAGTTCCTCCACGCGCCGCGCGAAAAAAGAATCCTCCCCGGACGCGCCGTTGCGCTCGTAACGGAGCGTGTCGGGATTCCAGCTCAAGCCGGCGTCCGTCCGTGCCCGCAGATCGGCGCGTGCGCGTTCGTACCCCGTCAGCGTCGTGGCCGCCATGTTCAGCACGCCGGGTCCGCCGGCCTCGTATTTGCGGCGGAAGGCGCGGCGGGTGATCGCCGCGGCTTCGTCGGCGTCGAAGTGCGGATGGCGGAAAATCAGCCTGTCCTGGCCCGACATGCGGGTGTAGGGGACGGGGTCTTCGAGTTTGCCTTCGGCGCGGTAACGGTCGTACAGGGGCGTGCCCGGCAGCGGGACGAGCTGCATGAACTGGTGCAGGTCGGCGTTGAGGCCGATGGCCCACTCGATGTCCTCCTCCAGGGC
>JAFGIZ010000125.1 GCA_016929365.1 Lentisphaerota bacterium | reverse complement strand
GGCACGCGACTTCAACTGCGGCTCGACCCACAGTACGTCCGGATGCGTACGCTCCCGGACACGGCGGCACCCGGCACACGTCCCGCAGACCCCGTCCGCCCCCGCCGAGCAGAAGAGCATGGCCAGCAGTCCCTCGGCCACGGCGGCGCCCTCTTCAGCCGGGTTCCCCGTCACGAGATACGCTTGCGACACGCGGTCGTGCACCGCGCTCTCGCGCAAATACCGCAGCGCGTCCTCAACCCGCACGGCGCAACTCCTTGAGCCGCTCCCCGAAACGCTCTTGCACCCGCGTCCAGATCTCGCCGGCCACCGCGTCCCGCGGCCGGTTCGTCGGCACGACCACGAAACGATCCGGCTCCTGTTCCGCCAGCTCCAGGTAACCGGCCCGGACCCGCTCGTGAAACGCCTGGCTCTCCCGTTCAAAACGGTCCTCGCCCGCCGCGCCCGCCTGCCGCCGCGCCGTGAGCCGCGCGAAACCCGTCCCGAACTCGACGTCCAGCAGAAACGTCAGGTCCGGCACCGCGCCGTCCAGCGCCAGGGCGTTGATCCGCCGGATCACGTCCACGTCGATCCGCCGCCCGTACCCCTGGTAGGCCGTCGTCGAATCCCCGAACCGGTCGCAGACCACCACCGCTCCCGTCTCCAGGGCCGGCAGAATCACCCGCCGCACCAGGTGCGCGCGGCTCGCCGCAAAGAGCAGCACTTCGGCCTCGGGACAGATCGGCTCGCCTGCCGTATCGTGCTGCAGAATGCCGCGGATAGCCTCCCCCGTGGACGTGCCGCCGGGTTCGCGCGGCGCCTCCACGCGGTACCCCGCAGCCCGCAGCCGCTGCACCAGCGCCGCCGCCTGCGTCGTCTTCCCGCTGCCCTCGGGGCCCTCGAACGTCATGAACAGCCCCCGCATTACCGCCTCCTCAGACAGGTTCCCTCGGGCGTGTCGCGCACGTCCCATCCCCGGGCCGCAAGGACGTCGCGCAGCCGGTCCGCTTCCGCCCATTGCCGGGCCTTCCGTGCGGCATCGCGCTCCCGGCTCAAGGCCGCGACCGCCTCCGGCACGGCGTCCCCCTCCGGAGCCCCGCCCAGCACGCCCAGCACGCTGTCGAACGCCTCCAGCGCCTCGGCGGCGCCCGCGGCGTCCCCGCCCGCGTCCAGGCGCCGGTTCCCCTCCGAGACCATCTCGAACACCGCGGCCAGCGCCTCGCTGATTCCCAGGTCGTTCTCCAGCGCCTCCCGGAACCGTGTGCGCGCCTGCATCACCCACGGCGCCTCCGGCGCCGCGCGGCCCCCGGCGGCGTCGTCCCGGCGCAGGACACGTGTCTTGAATTCGTCCAGCCGCCGGAGCGCTTCGCGCGCGGCGTCCAGGGCCTCGAACGTGAAATTGAGCCGCTGCCGGTAATGCGCCGACAGCAGAACGTAGCGCACTTCGCGGCCCGCGTACCCGCGCTCCAGGACATCCCGCAGCGTGTAGAAATTGCCCAGCGATTTCGACATCTTGCGGCCTTCCACGATCAGGTGCGCGCAATGCAGCCAGGTCGTGACGAACGGCTTGCCGGTCGCCCCCTCGCTCTGCGCAATCTCGTCCTCGTGATGCGGAAAGATGTTGTCCACGCCGCCCGTGTGAATATCGAACGTGTCGCCCAGGTACTTCCGGCTCATTGCCGAACACTCGATGTGCCAGCCCGGCCGGCCCCGGCCCCAGGGCGCGTCCCATGCCACGTCCCCGTCCTCTTCCTGCCACGCCTTCCACAACGCGAAATCCGCCACGTTCTCTTTCTCGTACTCGTCCTGCGCCACCCGCGCGCCGGCCCGCAGCCCCGACAGGTCGAGGTGCGCCAGCTTCCCGTAGTCGCCGAACTTCGCGATGCTGAAATACACCGAGCCGTCGTCCGAACGGTAGGCGTACCCCCGGTCGAACAGCATGCCGATCAGCTCGATCATCTCCGGCACGTGGTCCGTCGCCGCGGGGTAATGCTCCGCCGGTTCGATGTTCAGCGTCCGCAGGTCCTCGAAAAACGCGTCCTTGTAGGTTCGCGTGTACGCCTCCAGGGACAGGCCCGCCGCGCGCGCCCCGCGGATGGTTTTGTCGTCCACGTCGGTCAGGTTCATGACCTGCGTGACCCGGTACCCGGCGTACTTCAGGCTGCGCCGCAGAATGTCTTCGAAAACGTACGCCCGGAAATTACCGATGTGCGCATAGTCATAAACCGTCGGCCCGCAGGAGTAGAGGCGGACATGATCCGTTTCCAGGGGGGTGAACGGATCCACGCGGCGGGTCAGCGTATTGTAGAAATTCATCGTCCCTCCGTTCCCGGCTCGGTCCCCCTTTGCGCCGCCACGGCGGCTACGGCCAGGGCCGCGATGCCTTCCTGCCTGCCCAGCGCCCCGAGCTGCTCCACCGTCGTAAACTTGACCGACACCGCCTCCGCCGCCACCTGCAACGCCCGGGCCAGGTTCTCCCGCATGGCCTCGCGGTACGGCGTCAGCCGCGGCGCTTCGGCGATCACCGTGGCGTCCACGTTGACCACCGCCAGGCCCGCCGCGTCCAGGCGCGCCCGCACCGCCTCCACCAGGTCCAGGCTGCGTGCATCCTGCCAGCGCGGGTCCGTGTCCGGAAAATGCCCGCCGATATCGCCCAGTGCCGCCGCGCCCAGAAGCGCGTCCATCACGGCGTGGCACAGGACGTCCGCATCCGAATGCCCCTCCAGGCCGCGCGCGTGCGGCACCTCCGTGCCGCCCAGCACCAGCCGCCGCCCCGCAACCAGCCGGTGCGCGTCGAACCCGATCCCCGTCCGCGTCCGTTCATTCCTCATCGCGCGCCGCCCCCCTTCCCGACGCCGGGCACAGGCCCCGCGACGACCGTTCCATAAACGCCGGAAACTCCAGCGCCGGACCCGTCGCAAACCGTTCGCGGATCCGCGCCGCCGCCTCCGCCGGCGCCAGGCCCGAACGGTAGAGCAGGCCGTAGGCCTCCCGGATCTCGCGGCGCTCCTCCGAGCTCAGCCCCGCGCGCCGCATGCCCACCACGTTCAAACCCTGCACCGCGTTCAGCGATACCGGCCGCATCGTGCAGTACGGCGGGACGTCCTTCGAAACGGCGCAGCCTCCGCCCAGCATGGTCAGGCGGCCGATCTTCACGAACTGGTGCACGACGCAGTTGCCGCTGATAAACGCCCGGTCGCCCACCTCGACATAGCCTGCCAGCAACGCGCCGTTCGCCAGGATCACCTGCCGCCCCAGCACCACGTTGTGCGCGCAATGCGAAAATCCCATCAGAAAACAGCCGTCGCCGATCACCGTCGCCGTATCGGGCTTCGTTCCACGGTGTACCGTGACGCCTTCGCGGATGATGCAGTCGGCCCCGATGCGCACCTCCGAGCGGCACGGGCTGAAGGCCGTATCCTGTGGCTCGTCCCCCAGCACGGCGCCCGCGTGCACACGGCAACGCGGTCCCAGGCTCGTGTACCGGCGCAGGCTTACGTGCGGCCCGAGTTCGCAACCCGCCCCGATCCGCACGTCCGCCTCCACGACACAGTACGGCCCGATGCGTACATCCGGTCCGATCTCGGCGGCCTTATCGATCACGGCCGTTCCGTGTATCATGCTAGAACTCCACCAGCCCCGCCTCGCGCACACTCAAAAACGGGTCCGTCCCCGCGCCCCGGTCCGTTCCCAGGATCACGTGGTCCAACACCTTAATATCCACGATCCGGCCCGCCTGGACAAGCTGCCGCGTGATCCGGATGTCCTCCGCCGAGGGCTGGCAGTCGCCCGAGGGATGATTGTGCGCCAGCACGACGGCCGAGACGGCCGAACGGATCGCCTCCCGGAACACCTCGCGCGGATGCACCAGGCTCGCGTCGAGCAAGCCCTGCGACACGGCCACCGGCCGGCCTTTCAACCTATTCTTGCTGTCCAGCATCAGCACCCAGAACACCTCCCGGTCCAACCCGTGTACCCGGTCGCGCAACACCGCCGCCGCATCCTCGGGCGTGCGGATCGGCGGCCGGTTCGGCGCCTTTTCCTCGTTCATCCGCCGCCCCAGTTCCAGGGACGCCGTCAGCACCTGCGCCTTGACCCTGCCCATGCCCTTCAGGGCCGCCAGCTCGTTCACCGGCGCCCCCGCCAGCGCCGTCAGGGACCCGTACGTCCGCAGCAGCCGCCGCGCCAGGTCAATCACGCTGCAGCCCCGCACGCCGCTACGGAGGATCACGGCCAGCAGCACGTCGTCCGTCACGTGCGACACGCCCACCCGTTCCAGCGCCTCGCGCGGCCGCAGCCGCTCCGGCATGTCCCGCACCCGGCCCGCGCCGGGATACACCATTGCCTCCCGTACCGTCTTCATCTCGAGCCCCCTCCCGTAATCACGCTGCCGTCAGCCGTACAGGCGCGACGGCCCTTCCGCGTCCCACACCGCGCGGACGGCGCGGGCCACGGCCGCCGTGTCCATCCCCGCCTCGACGTCGATCCAGCACACGCGGGTCTGATGGCGGAACCAGGTCATCTGGCGCTTCGCCAGCCGGCGGGTCCGCAGGCGCGTCCGTTCCATCGCTTCCGCGCGCCCCAGACGCCCCTCGAGCACCGCCGCGGCCTCCGCGTAGCCGATCGCCTGGGCCGCCGTCCGGCCCAGCCCGCCGTACCGTTCCAGCAGCCGCGCCACCTCGTCCAGCAGTCCGTTACGATACATCGCCGTTATGCGCGACTCAATGTTCGATTTGAGCAGCGCCGGTTCGGGCCGCAACCCCGCCGGCCGTCCGCCGCCCGGCGCCGGGCCCCGCGGCGCGGCCGCCCCCGCCGCGCCCGCCGCCGCCTTCTCCAGCGCCCGCACCAGGCGCCGCGGATTGCGCGGATCGTCCAGGGCCGCATACAAATCCGGACGCTGTCGGCGTAGCGCGGCCTGCAGGGCTTCCACGCCCTGCTCCCGCAACACGTTCTCCCACGCCGCCCGCAACGCCGCATCCGGACCCGGCGCCGCGTCCAGCCCTTCCATCAGAACCTTCACGTAAAGTCCCGTGCCGCCCGCGACGATCACGGGACGGCCCGCCGCGGCGTGCGCCCGCAAGGCCCCCAGCGCGCGCCGCCGGTACGCCGCCGCGCTGAACGGCCGGTCCGGGGTCGTCAGGTCAAGCCCGGCGTACGGGACCCGCCGCCGCTCGGCCGCCGTCGGCTTGGCGGTCCCGATGTCCATGCCGCGGTACACGAGCATGGAATCGGCCGAAAGCACCGCATACCCGCCGCGTTCCGCCAGGTGCTGCGCGACCGCCGTCTTGCCCGAGGCCGTGGGCCCCACGAGGAAAAACGCGGGCGGCCGCATGGGTCAGCCCCCGGGCTGCGCATGGAACTGCGAGACGATATACAGGCCCACGCCGATGCAGATCGCCGAATCGGCAATGTTGAACGCGGGGAAATGATGCACCCCGGTGTAGAAATCGAGAAAATCGACCACGAAACCCAACCGCACGCGGTCCAGCATGTTTCCGGCAATGCCGCCGACCATCAGGCCCATCGCCGCCCGCTGCCAGAGGGCTTCCGTGACGAAATGCTTCCGGAAGACGAGGATGACCGCCAGCATCACCACCGACAGCAGGACAAGCCAGCCGTTCAGTCCCTGCAGCATGCCCCAGGCCGCACCCGTATTCTGAACGTGGCTCAGGTTGAAGAACCCGGGGATCACCGGGATGCGCACACCCAGCGCCATCCGCTGCAGCACCAGGAACTTGGTGACCTGGTCCGCGACGGCGACGGCCAACGCCACACATAAGACCACCATGCCGACCCCCGCCGGGCCCGGAGCCCGGCCTACGGCACAAACCGGGGCATCATCGTGCCCCCGCGGCGCCGCTCGATCTCCGACTGGCACTGGATACAGGTCCGCACAAACGGCAGGGCCTTGAGCCGGGGTTTCTCAATCCCCCCCCCGCACTCCTCGCATATGCCGTACATGCCCTCGTCCAGGCGCCGTAACGCTTCGTCCACTTCCTGCAGCGCCTCGTTCTCCGAATTTGCAAGGGACAACCCGAATTGCCGGTCAAAGGCGTCCGTTCCGTCTTCGAGCGAGAAGACCGAATCGTTGCGCGTCAGCGACTCCTGCTTCAGAACGTTGACCTGCCCGCTGAGCCGCTCCCGCAAATTCAACAACGCCTCGCGCAGCGATTTCAGCTCGCGCGCGGTCATCTTGCCCGCCTTGCTCTTGGCCGGGGCCCCGGCCGGACTCTTGGCCGCGGCACGCCGCCGCGCCGCCGTCTTCCGCACGGGCTTGCGCTTGGCCGCCTTCCGCTTCGGCGCCGCCTTCTTGCGTGCCACCGCTTTCTTGCGGGCCGTCTTCTTCTTGCCGGTCGCCTTCTTCCGAGACGGCGCGGCTGTGCCCCGCCCGGTTTTCTTCTTCGCAACGGCTTTCTTCCGGCTTGCCGTCTTTTTCACACTTTTCTTTGCTTTAGCCACGGTTGCTTCCCCCGAAAGGTGCTCTCATCGATTTCTAAACGAGTGGGGACACTAGCAGAACGGCCGCTTCCCTGTCAACGCCCTTCACTCCATTCGCGGACGGCCTCGGACAACGGCCCGACCGAAACGATCCGGACACGCTGAGGGCCTTCTCGATCCTGCGAAAATGACACCCTGGCATCCGGTCCATGACCCTCCAGCGCGCCCGCCAACGCGCTGCGCGAGGAGATCACGCCCAGCGCCTCCTCCCGGTCCCACTCCCCCAGGATCGAGTACACGCGGCGGGTTCCGTCCTCGTATTCCAGTTCCACCCGCGTGCCCATACCGGCCCGGTCGGTCGGCATGCCCGCAAAATCCGTGCCCTGCACCGCTTCCAGGTCGCGTTCCAACTCGCCCCGCCGGCGCAGCAGGATGCCCTGGTGTTCCTTGGCCGCCTTGTACTCGTGATTTTCGCTCAAGTCGCCGTAACTGCGCGCGACCGCGATCTCGCGGCTGTTGCCGGGTATCAATTCTTCCACGAGCTGACGCAACTGCTCCCGGCGCGCCCGGTAGCTCCGCCACGACGTCAGCCGGGCGGCGCCCCGCGTCTCCCCGCCGGCCGTCCCCGCCAGAACACGCTCGAGCTCCGGGTATAGTCGTATCAGGCCGGCCATGGCGGACCGCCGGTCGCCCAGGTCCCAGCCCTGCGCGGCGTCAATGCGGCGCAGGAGATTCTCACGCCCGGTTGCGCCGAGCGCCTCCAGCGCGGGCCTGAGCCAGGCGGCGCGGCCCATTAAATCGCGAAGCTGATGCTGCGCCTTGAGACTTTCGCCGCTGTACGTGTTCGCCAGGGCATCCACCACGTTGTTGAGCACTTCGGAAACCGGCAGCTCCGGCCAGGCCGCGTCCTTCAGGTCCCGGCACAGCCGGCACACCAGCGCGGGATTCGGCGGGCGCGTCCGCAACGCTGTCCGGAATATATCCACACAAGCCTCCCGCCGGGCGAGGCCGATCAGTGCGTCCACGGTTTCGCTCGCGGCCGCCGGCCCCAGCTCCGGCAGCGCCGCTTGCATAACCGCCGCCGCCCGTTCGGCATCGTGTTCCACCAGGTACGCGAACACGGCGCGCAATTCACGCACCGCCAGGCCGCCGCACAGCGTCACGAACACGGGGCCGTCGAGCAGTGCGTCCGTCCGCCGCCCGGCGCCGGCCTCCGCCGCCATGCCCAGCCGGTCCGCCGCCAGCAGACAGCGCGCAACCCCCGCGGGATCGCCGCCTTCGTACGCCCGCGCCGCATAGTCCAGCCGCTCCGCCAGCACCCGCCGCTGCGCCTCGTCCGCCGGCCCGCCGGCCTCCGCGGCCTCCCATTCCGCGACGCGCTCCAGAATCCGGCCCGGATCCCGCTCCGCGGCCAGCGACGCGAACCAGGCCGCGTCGTAGGCCTTGGCTTCCGCGCGGAGCCGGATCGGTTCGCGCCGCCGCGCAGGCAGCTCCACGAGCGGATCGCGCTTCAACGCCTTGCGGGCGGCCTCCCAGAACGGTTTCCACGCGTCCTCCGCCAGCACGTGCTGCGTCAACAGCTCGCGCAGGCGATCGGCATGCAACGGCCCGAAATCGCGCAGCGCCATCCGCACCACCGTTTCCGGCTCCTGCTCGATCAGCGCGGCGAGTTGTTCCGGCTCGCGGTGTTTCACCGCGAGCAGGTGCTCGTCGGGAACCAGCTCCAGCGTCTCCGCGGCGTACGCGAAGGACAGGGCCTGGCCCGGCTTGCGGTCGAAATCGATCGTGATCCGCTCGTAGAGCGCGTCGACATCCGTTACAACACCGAAACCCCACGTCTTGTCGAAGCAGAACGCGCCCGGCTCCAACCGTAAGAGGCGCTCCAGCCGTTCCAGGCACGCCTGCGCCGGCATGTCCGTGTCGCAACCCGCGGCCTTCAGAAAAGCCGACCCCGTGCGGTCGCGGAAGATGCGGCGCAGGGCCCGCGCGCAGGCCCGGTCGCGCGCCGCCCCGCCGCCCGGCCAGGCCAGGCGGCGCCGCCACAACCGGATGCCCGCCGGTCCGTCGCCCTGCTCCGCCGCGGCGTCCTGCATCAGGTCGGCCCACTCCTCCGCGCGCGCCGTCTCGCCGCGCCCCGCCAACACGTCCAGCACGGCCAGCATGTCCCCCGCCGGCAGCGGGTCCGCGCTCACGGCGTCCACGAACCAGGTCTCCAGCGTCTCGTTGTTTTGTGATTCCCAATCCGGCTGCATCCCCGTACTCTGTCCTATAACGCGGCAACGATCAACCTTGGAACCCGCCCCCGGAAAAACACGCCATGCCAGCTTCGTCCCATGCTCCCGGACCCGATCCCGGCCCCTTCACCGTTCCCCCCGCCGCCGACGGCCGGGCCCTGCTCGATTTTCTGAGCCGGCGGCTCGGCCTTTCCCGCAAGAGAACCAAGGCCCTCATCGACAGCCGACGCGTCTGGGTGGACGAGCGCCGCGTCTGGATGGCGCGCCACCCGCTCCGCGCGGGCAACCGCATCGAAATCGCCCCCGATCACGCCGCGCCGGCCGCCGAATCGGTGGCCATCCTGTACCGCGACGACGAGTACGTCATCGCCGACAAGCCGCCGGGCCTGCTCTCCAACGGGCCGCACAGCCTCGAAACCCGGATCCGCCAACAGCTCGGCCTGCCCGGGCTCACCGCCGTACACCGCCTCGACCGCGACACCACGGGCTGCCTCCTGCTGGCCGTCGGCCGCAAGGCGTTCGAGGCCATGATCCCGCGCTTCCGGGCCGGCGCGGTCGGGAAACACTACCGCGCGCTCGCCGCGGGCTGCCTGAAGGACCGGACGCGAACGATCACGCGCCCGGTCAACG
>JAFGIZ010000124.1 GCA_016929365.1 Lentisphaerota bacterium | reverse complement strand
TACGAGCGCGTCGCAGCGCTGGATCAGCAGCGCCCCGGCCTGCCGCTCGAACCAGAGCGTGGAACCCCGGAAATCCACCGTCAGCCCGTGCAGGTCCCGGAGATACAGATGCGCCGGCCGCGGCCCGTCGCCGAGCCGGCCGAACCGGTAATGCCCCCGCGCGATCTCGACCCGGGCCTGGCCGTTCGACCCGGCCTGCACAAGGCGCGCCGCCAGCGCGGCGCCGGCCTCGCGTTGCGCCTCGCGTTCGGCCTCCGTCCAGGCCGACACCTCGGCCGGATAGGGCCCTTCGCCCCTCGCCGTCCCCTCCGCCGCGCCCGGGGACAGGCACCCGGCGGACAGAATCAACAGGACGGCCCGCATCCGCGCGCCGATCCTCCGGGTTCCCGTCATCCTGTCCCGCATCCGCCGCCTCCTGCTGAGGCGGCATTGCACCACGCCGCCCCCGCCCCGTCCAGTCAAAACCCGAACATCCCGCCTCCCCGCCCTTCTCCCGCCCGCCGCTTGCCCCGCGCCATGCAAAGACGGGAACGGAAACGATGAAGACGTTACACATGCCGGCGGCGGCGGGGTCCGTCATCCCATCCTAATCGTAATCGACAACATCGATACCCCGTCGCGTCTATGAAGATCCCGTAGCGTACTGCGCAGGGCCGGTGTGTGCGTATGTGGGGTTGTGCGTGCGGGAGCAAGGAAACGCACACACGCACATGCTCACGCACCCACATACCGGTAGCCGACTTTTTTGTGCCCCTTCCGGGTTCAGTGTGGGTGGACCCAACATGTCGTGTTTCCGGCAGCGGGAATCTTGATCCTATCGTGTAAGCCGATCGGTATCCGACGACGTGTGGCGGTGACGTGTGGCGCTTTGCCCCGTTCCCTCACTTAAACGCCACCCTTACGCGGATACTTAATCGAACCGCTTACACGTCTCTTCGACGTTCGATGTTGAGCGTTCGATGTTCGATGTTCGAAGTAGACAACGTGTTGTCTACACATCGAGGCCCGTGAGGCACTAAGGCCGGCTCGCGGCCGCCGTGTCGAACAGGGCCAGGATATTTTCCGGCGGGGTGCCGGCCTGGATGGCATGGGACGGGCCCAGGATATAACCGCCGCGGCGCCCCAGGACGCGGATGCGTTCCTCGGTCTCGCGGCGCACGTCGTCTACGCTGCCGAAAGGCAGCGTGCTCTGCACGCTGATCCCGCCCACGAAACAGAGCCGGTCGCCATAGCTGGACTTCAGCGCCTCCGCGTCCATGCCGGCGGCGTCGAATTGCAGGGCCTGCAGCGCGTCGATACCCATCTCGATCAGGCCCGGCACGGCCTCCATGACCGCCCCGTCGGTGTGATACACCGACTTCGCGCCGTATGCGTGGATCACGTCATTGATGCGCACGTGATGCGGCTTGATATGTTCGGCCCACATATCGAGACCCATCAGCAAGCCCTGTTGCTGCCCGATATCGTCGGCCGTGAAGATGATATCGATCGCGCCGCGCGCCGCCTCCAGCGTCCGGCGCGCATGCGCTACGTAAAAGTCCGTCACGCGCTGCATGATCCTCCCGAACAGCGCGGGGTTCAGCGCCAGGTCCATGAACGCCTGTTCGAACCCGCGCATGTACCACGCCGTCTCGAAGACGTTGCAGTTCAGCGCCATGATGGCGTACGGCCCGCCGTCGGCGTTCACGGCCCGAATGCGTTCCGGCAGGACGCGGTAGTCGAACCAGTCCGTGGACGGCCAGGTGTGCGCGTCCAGGTCGTCCGGGGTTTCGGCTGCGCCAAGGGGATAATGCGCGATCTCGTCGTAGCTCCCCTCCCCGTAGGTCACGGCCTTGCGGACCACGCCCCAGATACTCTCGTTCGGCGCGCGTACCGGGCCGACGTATTCCGGGCCAACCGTCCGGATATCGATCAGGGGCTTCAGGTAGGCGTCGACACCGAGCCCCCGCACGGCTTGCAGATGCTTCTCGAGCGCCCGGCGGGCGGGCGGATTGATCCCGGCGCACACCATCCCGATGGGCACCCGGTCGGTCTCGCGGTGCGCCAACGCCAGCCTGACCCGTTCGCGATGCGAGAGCGGCGTGTTCATGCCGTCCAGTCAAACACGAGCGAGACGTTGCGGGCCTTGTCGTCGCGCAGGGCCGCGTAGGCGGCGGGCGCGTCATCGACCGGCGCGACGGTCTGCACGAAATCCGCGGCCCTGAGCGTGCCGCGTCGGAAGTGCTCGACCGCGGCCTGCCGATCTTCCACGCCGCGGTCCGCCGGCGCCAGGATGGTAACGCCTTCGCCGGGGAAGAAGCCGAACGGGTCGATGCGGATCGTGTCGATATAGTTGGCCTGCATCACCAGGCGCGGCCAATCCCCGTGGTAGAACTGGATGGGCTCGACCTTGTACGCGCTGCCGTAGTTCTGCGGCTTCCGCCGGATCAGGCGGTAGGCCAGCTCCGCGCCCTTCGGACTGCCCGAGCACTCGACCACGATATCGGCGCCGCCGTTGCACAGCGCCAGGATCCGCGCCTCGGCATCCGGTTCCGCGGCATTTACCGTGGCGGCGGACCATCGTTCGGCCCGCTGCAACCGGCCCGCCTCAAGGTCGCACGCGATCACGCGGCAGCCGGCGGCGTGGAGCCAGGCGGCCGAGAACGCGCCGATCAGGCCCTGTCCCAGGACCACGGCCGTCTCCCATAGTGTCCGCCCAGCACGCGCAGCTCGGTGCCCGTCGACACCATCGTGTACCGCGTTCGCACGACCACCTCGTCCGGCCCCATCGGACCCACCGCGTACTCCCGAACATCTACCCTGTTGACGTCTGTAAATGTGATGCCCTTGGTGCGCTCAACCATGCGTCTCTCCCTTCCCGTAGCGCATGCCACCGGCCTATGCGCCATTTTCATTGTCATGAACGGCACGAAATCAATCCCAAGAATCGCACAAGAAGGTTTTGACATGCAACACATTCTGCATTATTCTTACGACAATATTTACCAGAATAGGATTGCGAGGCATATGCAGGACACGCTTGTCAGGTCCAAACCACTGTATCGTCAACTCGGGGCACGGCTGGAGTCGAAGATCCTCAGCGGTGAGTTGGCCGCAGGTGACCGGCTGCCCACAACCCAGGAGATAGCGACATCCGGGTAGCGCCGCCGGTTGCCCGGCGGCGCCCCCACAGATCCGGACGAGCGCGACTAACGCATCCGGTTCCTCAGTGTCACGGG
>JAFGIZ010000123.1 GCA_016929365.1 Lentisphaerota bacterium | reverse complement strand
GCGCCCCGACAGCATGGTGTTCGGGCACCCGGTTCACCCGGTGCGGCTGCAATACGGGATACGCCTGGCCGAGGAGCATCCCTGCGAAGCCGACGTCGTGATTCCCGTGCCGGACAGCGGCAACTCGGCGGCCATCGGGTATGCGCGCCGGAGCGGCCTGATGTTCGATTTCGGCTTTATCCGCAACCATTACGTGGGCCGCACGTTCATCATGCCCGAGGCGGACCAGCGTACGGCCGGGGCCGACATGAAACTCGCGGTGGTCGACGCGGTCGTGCGGGGCCGGCGCGTGGTCGTGGTGGACGATTCCATCGTCCGGGGCACGACCGTGCGGCAGCGCGTGGCCCGGTTGCGCGACGCCGGGGCGCGGGAGGTGCACGTGCGCATTTCCTGTCCGCCGACGGCGCACCCCTGCTTTTTCGGAATCGATTTTCCGACGCGGGACGAGCTGGTGGCCGCCGCGCGCAGCGTGGAGGACATCCGGACGTTTATCGGCGCGGACAGCCTGGGCTACCTCAGCCTGGACGGCCTGCTGTCGCCGTTCGAGAACCCGGACGATTTCTGTACCGCCTGTTTCGGCGGCGCGTACCCCCTGGACGTGGAGGGCGAACGCGGCAAGCGGGTCCTGGAGGTGGCGTGAGCGGTTAACATGGCGGCAACCAAGCATATCTTCGTGACGGGCGGCGTGGTCTCCTCGCTGGGCAAGGGGCTGACGTCGGCCTCCATTGCCCTGCTCCTGCTGCGCCGCGGCTACCGCGTGCGCCTGCAGAAACTGGACCCGTACCTGAACGTCGACCCGGGGACGATGTCGCCCTACCAGCACGGCGAAGTGTACGTGACGCGGGACGGGGCGGAAACCGACCTCGACCTGGGACACTACGAGCGCTTCACGGGCATCCCCTGCACGCGCGCGAGCAATTACACGACGGGCCGCATCTACAGCGACGTGATCGCCCGCGAACGGCGCGGCGACTACCTGGGCAAGACGGTGCAGGTCATCCCGCATATTACCGACGAGATCAAGACGGCGGTGCGCGCCCTGGACGCGAAAGACGTGGACGTGGTGATTACCGAAATCGGGGGGACGGTCGGGGATATCGAATCACTGCCGTTCCTGGAGGCGATCCGCCAGTTCCGCCAGGACGCGGGCCGCGGGAACGTGCTGTTTATCCACATCACCCTGGTGCCCTACATCAAGGCCGCGCGGGAGCTCAAAACCAAGCCGTCGCAGCAGTCCGTGGGCATTCTCAGGACGATCGGCATTATCCCCGACATGCTGGTCTGCCGCTGCGAGTGCCCGCTGGAACGCGAGCACCGCGACAAGCTGGCGCTGTTCTGCAACGTGGAACGCGACCTGGTGATCGAGGAGCGCGACGTGGCGCACTCGATTTACGAAGTGCCGGTCGCGCTGGCGGCGCAGGACCTGGACGTGTACGTTCTGGAAAAGCTGAACCTGCATGTCAACCCGCTGGACCTGGGGGACTGGAACGCCATGCTGCAGCGGCTGATCGCGCCGCAGGCGGGAACCGTGGAAATTGCCGTCGTGGGCAAGTATATCGGGCTGCAGGACGCGTATAAGAGCATTTACGAGGCCCTGGCGCACGGCGGCATCGCCAACGACACGGGGGTGTCGATCCGGCGGGTCGAGTCCGAAGACATCGAACGCGACGGCGCCGAGTCCCGGCTGGGGGGGGCGGCGGGCGTACTTGTGCCGGGCGGGTTCGGCGACCGCGGGATCGAGGGAAAGATCGCGGCGGTGCAGTGGGCGCGGGAGCAGGGGGTTCCCTTTTTCGGCATTTGCCTGGGCATGCAATGCGCGGTGGCGGAGTTTGCCCGGCACGTGGCCGGCCTGGCGGGGGCCAACAGCCGGGAGTTCGTCCCGGACACCCCGCATCCCGTGATCGACCTGATGGCCGACCAGAAGGACGTGATCGACAAGGGCGGCACGATGCGGCTCGGGGCCTATCCCTGCAAGCTGGCGGAGGGGAGCCGGGCGCGGGCCGCCTACGGCGCGGCGCAGGTGCAGGAACGGCATCGCCACCGCTACGAGTTCAACAACCGTTACCGCCAACGCCTGGAGCAGGCGGGCCTGCGCGTGGCCGGCGTGTACGCGGAACGGGATCTCGTCGAGATCGTGGAAGCGGCGGACCACCCGTGGTTCGTGGGCTGCCAGTTCCACCCGGAATTCGAATCCACGCCGCTGCGGGCGCATCCCCTCTTCCGGGACTTCATCGCGGCCGCGCGGCGCCGGGCGGGCGCCGCGCCCGGCGCACGCGAACAGGAAGGCGGGACCGGTGCCTAAGCGGACGGATATCAAGAAAGTGATGCTGATCGGGTCGGGGCCGATCGTGATCGGCCAGGCCTGCGAATTCGATTACTCCGGCGTACAGGCCTGCAAGGCGCTCCGGGAAGAAGGCTACGAGCTGGTCCTGGTGAACAGCAATCCGGCGACGATCATGACGGATCCCGAGTTTGCGGACCGGACGTACCTGGAACCGCTGACCCCGGAGGTGCTGCGGGAAATCATCCGGCGCGAACGGCCGGACGCCCTGCTGCCGACGGTGGGCGGGCAGACGGCGCTGAACCTGGCGATGGAGCTGGACCGGAACGGCACGCTGGAGCGGTTCGGCACGGAAATGATCGGAGCCGACGCGGAGGTCATCGCCAAGGCGGAGGACCGGAACCGGTTCAAAGCCGCCATGCGCGCCGTCGGGCTCGACCTGCCGCAGAGCGGGTCGGCCCACACGCTGGACGAGGCGCGGCGCGTCCGCGACGCGATCGGGCGCTACCCGGTGGTCATTCGTCCGGGGTTCACCCTGGGCGGCACGGGCGGCGGCATCGCCGAGGATGACGCCGGTTTCGACGAGATCGTGCAGCGGGGGCTGTTTTACAGTCCGATCGACGAGGTGCTCGTGGAGGAATCCGTGCTGGGGTGGAAAGAGTTTGAACTGGAGGTCATGCGGGACCGCCACGACAACTGCGTCATCGTCTGCTCCATCGAGAACCTGGACCCCATGGGGGTGCACACGGGCGACAGCATCACGGTGGCGCCGGCGCAGACGCTGACCGACCGGGAGTACCAGCGGATGCGGGACGGGGCCCTGGCGGTCATGCGCGAAGTCGGCGTCGATACCGGCGGGTCCAACGTGCAGTTTGCGCTCAACCCGAAGGACGGGCGGATGGTCGTTATCGAGATGAACCCGCGTGTCTCGCGGTCCAGCGCGCTGGCGTCGAAGGCGACGGGTTTCCCGATCGCCAAGATCGCGGCGAAGCTGGCGGTGGGGTACACGCTGGACGAGCTGCGCAACGACATCACGCGCGAGACGCCGGCCTGTTTCGAGCCGGCCATCGATTACGTGGTGACCAAGGTGCCGCGTTTTGCGTTCGAGAAATTCGTCACGGCCGATCCCACGCTGGGGACCCAGATGAAATCGGTGGGCGAGGCCATGAGTATCGGGAGAACGTTCAAGGAGTCGTTCCAGAAGGCCCTGCGCTCGCTGGAGACGGGGCGGATGGGGTTCGAGGGGAACGCGAAGACCGGGGCCGGGGACCTGGAGGCGCTGTTGCGCCGTCCCACGGCCGAGCGGATGTTTTACGTGCACGACGCGTTCCGCGCCGGGTGGACGGTGGAGCGCGTACACGCGGTGACGGGGATCGATCCGTGGTTCCTGCGGCATCTCGAAGAGCTGGCGGCCTACGAGGACGAGATCCGCGGGGCGGGGTCGCCGGACGGGCTCCGCGCCGATCCCGCGCTGTTCCGGCAGGCCAAGTGTTTCGGCTATGCGGATGCCCAGATCGCGCGCCTGCTGGAGTGCACGGAGGACGCCGTGCGGGAAGCCCGCGAAGCGGCGCGGGTGACGCCGGGCTACGGGCTGGTGGACACCTGCGCGGCGGAGTTCGCGGCCTTTACGCCGTACTTCTATTCTTCCTACGGCGCGGCCGACGAAAGCCGCCCGGGCGAGCGCCGCAAGATCATGATCCTGGGCGGCGGGCCGAACCGGATCGGGCAGGGCATCGAATTCGATTACTGCTGTGTGCATGCCTCGTTTGCCTTGCGGGACGCCGGCTTCGAAACGGTCATGGTCAACAGCAACCCCGAGACCGTCAGCACGGACTACGACACCAGCGACCGGTTGTATTTCGAGCCGCTCACCCTCGAGGACGTGCTGCATGTCTACCGCCGGGAGGGGTGCTGGGGCGCCATCGTGCAGCTGGGGGGGCAGACCCCCCTGAACCTGGCACGCGACCTCGAGCGGAACGGGGTCAACGTCATCGGGACCAAACCGGCGAGCATCGCGGCCGCGGAGGACCGCAAGGCGTTCCAGGCCCTGGCGGCGCGGTTGAAGATCCGCCAGCCGGACAGCGAGACCGCGGTGACGGTCGAGGAAGCCGCCGCCGCGGCGGGGCGGATCGGCTACCCGGTGCTGATGCGGCCGTCGTTCGTGCTGGGCGGCCGCTCGATGGTGATCGTGTACGAGGAAGACACCCTGCGGCGCATGATGGCGCAGATCCCGGACGTGTCGCCCGAGCGCCCCGTGCTGATCGACGATTACCTGGAAAACGCCGTCGAGGTTGACGTGGACTGTATCGCGGACGGCCGGCGGACGGTGATCGGCGCCATCATGGAACACGTCGAGCTGGCCGGGGTGCATTCGGGCGACAGCGCCTGCGTGATTCCGGCGCAGACGCTTTCGGAAGCGGCCTGCGAAACAATCCGGCGGCACACCGCCGCGCTGGCCGAGGCGCTCGACGTGCGGGGCCTGATGAACATCCAGTACGCGATCCGGGACGGGGAGGTGTACGTGCTGGAAGTCAATCCGCGGGCTTCGCGGACGGTGCCGTTCGTGAGCAAGGCCGTGGGCGTGCCGCTGGCCAAGCTCGCCGCGCTGGTCATGGCGGGCCGGACGCTCGAGGAGCTGGGATTCACCGCCGGGTTCGTGCCGCGCCACGTTTCGGTCAAGGAAGCGGTTTTCCCCTTTGTCCGTTTCCCGGGTACGGACGTGATTCTCAGCCCGGAGATGAAATCGACGGGCGAAGTGATGGGCATCGATGCGTCCATGGGCATGGCGTTCCTGAAGAGCCAGGCCGCGGCCGGCAACACGCTGCCGGCGGGCGGCAACGTGTTTCTCAGCCTGCGGGACGAAGACAAGGCCGAGGCGGTGCCGCTGGCGCACGAGCTGCAGGCCATGGGCTATACGCTGTACGCCACCCGCGGCACGAGCACGCTGTTGTGGGAGCACGGGCTGAAGAGCCGGGCCATGTACCGCATTGCGGACGGGCGCCCGAACGTCATCGACCTGATCGAAGCCCGCGACGTGGCGTGGATCGTCAATACACCGTCCGGCGGCGCGTCCCCGCGGCGGGACGAAGTACGCATGCGGGCGCACGCGGTGATCCGGGGTATCCCGATCACGACGACGCTGAACGGGTTCCGGGCCGCCATCGAAGGGCTCAAGGACCTGCGCAAGATGGAAGCCATGGACGTGTGCAGTCTGCAGGAATATCACCGGCACTCGCCGAAGACGCGGGTCGAAGGCCGGCCTGGACGCCGTCCCCCCGCCATCGGCCCGGCAGGAGCGGCGGACGGGGATGCCGGAGGGCCGGGTGAGGCCCCGGCCGCGCGGAGCATGAAACACGATGCCTGAAGACGCGAAGCAGAAATACCGGTGGCGCGAACAGCGGGACGCGGCGGCCTTCCTGGCCCTGGAAGACGGCACGGTGTATCGCGGACTGTCCGTCGGCGCGGCGCGGGACGCCGTCGGCGAGGTGGTCTTCAATACGGGCATGACGGGCTACCAGGAAATCCTGAGCGATCCGTCCTACAACGGGCAATTCGTGGCCATGACCTATCCCGAAATCGGGAATACGGGATGCAACACGGCGGACATGGAATCCCGCGGTCTTTTCGCCGGGGGGTTTATCGTGCACGCGTTGAACCCGGCGAGCAACTGGCGGGCCGAGCAGGAGCTGGGGGCCGCCCTGGACGCGGCGGGTATTCCGGCCCTGGCGGGCGTCGACACGCGGGCCTTGACCCTGCGGCTCCGGGAACGGGGCACCCTGAAGGGCTGCCTCGCGGTGACGGGAACGCTGACCGAGGAGGCCGCCGCGGCGCGGGCGCGGGAGTGGGAAGGGCTGGACGGGCAGGACTACGTCTCCCGCGTGTCCGTCGCGGAGCCGTACCCATGGGACGCGGACGGGACGCTGACGCGAAGCTGGGGTATCGCCGACCAGCTTCCGCCGGCGGACCTGCGGGTGGTCGCCTACGACTTCGGGATCAAATGGAATATCCTGCGCGGCCTGCGGCGCAACGGCATAGACGTCACCGTCGTGCCCGCGCGGATGCCCGCGGCGGAGGTCCTGGCCATGCGGCCGGACGGGGTGTTCCTGTCCAACGGCCCGGCGGATCCGGCGGGCGTTCCGTATGCCGTGCGCGCGGTGCGGGAACTGCTGGGCCAGGTCCCCGTGATGGGTATCTGCCTGGGGCATCAGCTCATGGCCCTGGCGCTGGGGGCGCGCACGTACCGCCTGAAGTTCGGGCACCACGGCTGCAATCACCCGGTACAGGAATGCGCGACCGGCAAGGTCGAGATCACCTCGCAGAACCACAACTTCGGCGTCGCTCAGGACACGCTGGACCCGGCGGCCGTGGAGATCACGCATATCAATTTGAACGACCGGACGGTCGAGGGTATCCGCCACCGCAGGCATCCGGCCTTCGCGGTGCAGTATCACCCGGAAGCCGGGCCGGGACCGCACGATCCGTATTACCTGTTCGCGCGCTTCCGCGAGCTGATCGAAACGCGGTAAGGCGAAACCCGAAACCGCTCGCTGGCGCCGGCGCGGCGCCGCTCACTCCGCGGGCAGGCGGACCTGGCGCTCGACGGGTTCGACGGGCGCGGGCTCGCCGGAGGTTGCCCCGAGATCGCGCAGCCGGCGGGCGGACGGCAGCAGGCGCGCTTCGGCGGAGCCGACGGCGCTGTTAAAGGCGTGGACGGCCCCGTCAAGTCCCTTGCCGGCTTTGCGCAGGTGCTCCAGGAAGACCCCCAGCCGTTCGCAGAGTTCATGCGCTTCGCGGGCGATGGCCCGCGCGTTCTCGGCCACGGCCTGCTGCTGCCAGCCGTAGGCCACGGCCTTGAGCAGGCCGAAGAGGGTCACCGGCGTCGCGAGCAAAACGTGCTGTTCGAGGCCGTATTCGATCAGTTGCGGGTCTTCTTCAAAGGAGGCGCTGAGGCAGGTCTCGTTGGGCACGAACATGACGACGACTTCGGGCGTCCGGTCGAACTGCTGCCAGTAGGCCTTGCCGCTCAGCGAGCGGATGTGGCCGCGCATGGCCTGGGCGTGGGCGCGCAGACACGCCTTGCGGGCGGCGGGGTCGTCGGTCTCGAAGGCCTTCAGGTAGTCGCTCAACGAGGTCTTGGCGTCCACGGGCAGGATGCCTTCGTTCGGCATGCGGATGATCATGTCGGGCCGTTGTCCGCCGGCGGTCTGCTGTTCGTCGAAATCGACGTGGCTGAGCATGCCCGCCATTTCCACGAGGCGGCGCAGCTGGAGTTCGCCCCACTGGCCCCGTGTCTGCGCGCTGACCGTGAGGGCCGAGCGGAGGTGCCCCGTTTCGTCGCGCAGTTCGCGGTGCGCCAGCTTGAGTTCGGCCAGGTGCTGCTCGAGGGTGCGGTAGGCCCCCTCGCGGCGCTGTTCCAGGCGGCGCACCTGGTCGTCCAGCGCCTGCAGGCCTTTCTCCACGGGCTGCACGAGGTGGGCCATCTGCTCGCGCTGCGTGGACCAGTCGCCCCGCATCTGTTTGAGCGTCGCGTCGAGCTGGGCGCGGGCCTGGCCGATAAAGGTTTCCGCGTTGGATTGCAGCGAACGGGCCGCGAGTGCCTGGAACGCGTCGCGAAGCTGTTGCTCCGCCTGTTCGACCCAGGCCAGCTTGTCCGTTTCGGCGCGGCGGCCCTGCTTGAGCACGGCCAGCTCTTCCCGGGTCCGGGCGCCGCGCAGGAGGCCGGCCAGGTAGCCGAGCGCGAGGCCGGCCAGGAGCGCGGCAAGTGCCGCGATGAAAAGCGGGGTCATGCCGGGTCCCTCCGGCCGATGGGGTGTCCCTGCTCGCGGGCCAGGCGGACGGCGTGCAGCAGGCTGCGGATATTGGGCTGCCAGCGCGGCAGGACGGCGGTAATGGCCATTTCCTCGAAGGACGCGGCGAACAGGATCGGCGCGGCGGTGTAGATCGGCCAGCGGATATCCCAGCCCAAAAGCAGGACGGCGGCTATGCCCGTCAGCACGGCGGAGAGCTTGGCCCCGTACGTGTGATAGGCGGGCAGGCGCCCGAACTTGAGGTAACCCAGCACGACGGGCAGCACACAACTCAGGAAAATGGCGATAACGAGGGGCGCCTCGCGGCGGATCACGTCGGGCCAGAGAAAAAGCGCGAGAATGGGGACCGTCATGTACGTGCTGAGGTCCGCGAGGCTGTCCAGGCGCGCGCCGAATTGGGATTCCTGCTTCAGCGCCCGGGCGATCCATCCGTCCAAGGCGTCGGAGGTGAGGGACAAGCCGAGCAGAACCAGGAAGGCCGGCCGGTGCCCGGTCCAGGCCAGCGCGGCCAGTCCGGGAACGCAGGCCATGCGGAAATAGCAGAGCAGGTTGGGAATGTTGACCTTCATGCGGCGCACCTCTTGATGCGGGCGAGTGTAGAAGACGGCGCGGCGGATGTCGAGATCCGGGTTTCAGCCCGCCGCTTTCCGGCTGCCGCTGCCGCGGTGCAGGCGGGCGCCGCAGTGCAGGCAGGCGGATGCGAAGAGGTTGGCCCGGCGGCCGTACAGCGCGGTCCAGCGCGAGCCCGTGCGGAAGCAGGGGCGGCCGCAACGGGGGCAGACCAGGGACGTCTGGAAAACCAGGGCCAGCAGGAAACACGGCAGCCAGGTCATGACCACGACGAGCGCGCCGAAAATGCGGTCCGCGAGCACGAGGCCGAGCGTAAGGACGGGGCCGAGCAGGGCGAGGGCGAGGGTCGCGCCGCGCGCGGCGCGAAGCAGGCGGAATGACGGGCGCAGGGGCGGGGTCATGCGGCGGCCGGCGTGGGGAGCCCGCGGTCCGCGGACGACCGTTTGAAGACGAGATCCCCCAGTTCGCAGCCGAGCGTGCGGGCCACGAGCGGGCACTTGGCCTTGAGGAGGAAAAAAAAGTTTCCGGACCGGTCGTTGCAGGTCTCGAAGTTGCCGTGGCCCTTGGCCAGGATTACGTCGGCGCCGGCCACGGCCTCGCGGAAACCCGCCGAGCAACGGGCCCAGTTGACGCCGATATCGCCCGACCCGGTTTCGATGACGGGAACCCGGCCGGTGAGGCCCGCCTGGTCGGCGTCCTCGCGGGTGGCGTCGTTGATAATCGGGGCGGACTTGACGGTAAAGGTGACGGCCACGCCGGCCCCGAGGAGCTGCTCCACGAGCAGCCGGTCGAAGACGATCTCCCCGGCGTTGTCGCCGAGGTAAAGCAGCTTCCGGCCGGGCTGCAGCTCGCGGCGGAACGCGTCCAGGGCGGATATCGCGAAGGGCTGGTCCATCATGGCCAGAATGTCCCGCTCGATATCGAACGCATGGCCGATGCCGAGATCGATCACGTTGCCGGCGACGGCCGCATGGAGAGCCGCAGCGAGCGGGTCGGCGGCGGCGTCGATACGCGCGCGGACGTCCGGCAGCAGGCGCAGGGCCGTGGTATTGCTTTCGCGTTTTTCACGGGCATAAGGGTCGCGGATGCCGGTGAGCTCGGCGATGATGTCGTAGGCGGGCTGCGACAGGGCGGCGGGCGTCTGGTCGAGCGACGCGCCGGCGGCGACGCGCGCGGCCAGGGCGGCGAGCACGCGCCGGTGCGTCTCGGTATCGTCGCTCACGAGGCGCACCGTGTTCAGGGCCTGCCGGAACATGCATACGATGCAGTCGGGATGGGCTTTCATGTCGGGCATGAAAACACAGCGCGAAGCGGAGGTAAACGGCAAAGCGGCGCGGCGGTCACCGCGCCAGGGAACGGAAGAGCGCCTCGACGGCGGCGACGGTGCGGTCGATATGGAAAGCGCCGGCAATGCGGGCGCGCGCCGCGTCGCCGAGCCGGCGCCGCCGGACGGGATCCCGGGCCAGCGCGGTCAGCGCGTCCGCCAGGGCGCGGGCGTCCCCGGGCGGGACGACGCAGCCGCAGCGTGGGTCTGCGACGAGTTCCGGCAGGCCGCCCACGGCGCTCACCACGGCGGGAACGCGCTGCGCCATGGCCTCGATGACGGCGCGGGGAAGGCCTTCGCGGCCCAGCGAGGGCATGACGAACACGTCGTACAGCCCCGCCAGGGCGGCGGCGTCGGTCCGGAACCCCGCCGTGTGGATCTGCGCCGCCCGGCGGGAGCGGCGGATCGCACGTGCGGCGCGGCGGTCGCGGCAGGCGCCGACCAGCAGGAGATGCGGGCGGATTGCGTCGGGCAGGGCTTCGAACGCGCGGATCAGGACCGGTATGCCCTTGACCGGCCGGATCGTGCCGGTGAAGCCCGCCAGAAAAGCGTCCGGCGGGATGCCGAAATCCGCGCGCGCGGCGGGGTCCGGCGCGGCATACCAGTCGGGATCGTGGCCTTTGTAGACCGTCACCAGCCGCCCGGGCGGGAGGCCGAACTTCAGCAGGTAGGCGCGCACCGCCTCGGAAACGCAGAGAATGCGGCTCACGCGCGGATGCAGATAGGTCAGGCGGGCCGCGGGATCCCAGCGGCTGAGGTGTCCGATTGTGCCGCGGTACCCGACCACGGGCAGCGGGCGGCGGCGCGCCGCCGACAGCGACACGGCGAGCGTCCGGTTGGCGGGGGCGTAGAGCACATCGGGCGGCCGGTCGTCCAGCAGCCGGGCCACGGCCGCCGCGGCGGAGAGATCGAAACGGTGGCGGACCGCCAGGGGCAGCACGGTCAGGCCCGCTTCCCGCAGCCCGGCGGCGCGCGGCGCCTCGGGCCGGCAGGCGACGCGAACCTCCGCCCCGCGGCGGGCCAGCTCGGTGTAGAGCGCGGCTTCCGAACGGTCGATGTACGCGGTGACGACCAGGATACGCATGGGGGCAGTGTAGGGCAGAGCGGGGCGCTTGAAAAGCGCGGCATGCTGCGTATAGACTGCGTTTATGAGTACGGCGGCGGGAAACGCGCGGGCGCAGGTGGACCTCAGCCCGGGCTGGGAATTTGCGCGGCGGCGCGTCGCGCGCCGTCGGTTGGACGGGGCGGGCCCGCCGCTGGGGCCGGCCGTGGACCTGCCGCACTGCTGGAACCGGGACGAGGCCTTCCGCCGGGGAGTCGCCTATTACCGGGGGCCGGGCGCCTACCGCCGGCGTTTCGCGGGGCCGGCGGGGGCGGCCGACCCGCGGTGGGTGTGGCGGCTCGAGGCGGAAGGCTTTTACGGCACGGGGGAGGTGCGGCTGAACGGGCGGCGCCTGGCCGCGGTGGACGGAAACTACCTCGGGTTCACGCTGAACGTGTCCGGGCGGCTGCGCGAGGGCGCCGAGAACGTGCTGGGCGTGAGCCTGACAAACCGCTGCGCGCCGTCGGTGTTGCCGGGGCATCCCATGCCCGATTTTCTGCTGTACGGGGGCTTGACCGGCCGCGTGCGGCTGGTGCGCCTGCCCGTACTGCATGTTGCGGACGACGTCCTGGTGCAATGCGACAATCCCATGGCGGAGACGCCGGCCGTGCGGATCGGCTTCACGGCGGTCAATGCCGGCGTGCGGGAACGGCGGTTTGCCGTCCGCTGGCGGATTACGGATGACCGCGGAACGCCGGTCGCCGAAGGCGAAACCGGCCGGCTGTGCGCGCCGGCGGGGTCGGCGGCGCCGGGCTCGCTGGAGCTGCGCCTGCCCGGGGTCGGCCGCTGGTCTCCGGAGACCCCCGTGCTCTACCGGGCGGAAGGCGTCATCGTCGAGGACGGCCGGGAAGGGGATACGGTTGCCCGGCGGTTCGGCGTGCGGGAAGCCGTCTTTCGCAAGGGGCGGGGTTTTTTTCTGAACGGCGAGCGCGTCCTGCTTCAGGGGTGCAACCGGCACGAGGAATTCCCGGGGCACGGGCGGGCGCTGACGGTCGCGCAGCACCGGGACGACGCGCGGCTGATCAAGGGGATGGGCTTGAACTTCGTGCGGTTGTCGCATTACCCGCAGCACCCGGCTTTCCTGGATGCCTGCGACGCGCTCGGGCTCATGGTGTACGCGGAGATCGCGACCTGGAAACGGATGCGGCGCGGCCGCTGGCTGGCAAACGCGCGGCGCCAGATGGACGGGATGATCCGCCGCGACCGGCATCATCCCGCGATCATCATCTGGGGCATGGGGAACGAGGCGCGCGACCGCAAGGCGCTGCTCGCGCTCCGCGAGACGGCGCGCGCAGCGGACCCGGCGCGGCCGGTGACGTATGCCGAGAACCATCTCTACCGCGCACGGCGCGAGCGGACGGTCGGCATTCCGGACGTATGGGGCTGCAATTACGAGCTCGACGCGCTGGATGCGGGGGCGGCGGCCAGCCCTGCCGGCTGCGCGGTCCTGACCGAGTGCTGCAATCAGCCCCATGCCCGGCGCGGCGACCGCGTGCAGGAGCTGATGCAGCGCCGCATGCTGGACGACATGCGCGCCCGGATCGCGGGCAAGCCGCACGTGGCGGGCTTCGCCGTGTGGTCGTTTGCCGACTACGCGACGCTGCGCAAGCGGCGCACCGTGCGCTATTCGGGCCTGGTCGACGCGCGGCGGCAGCCGAAAGCCGCCGCCGCCTTCCTGGCGGAGCCGGCGCGACCCGGCCGGCTGGTGCAGCGGCGCTGGCGGCGCGATACCCTGCGGGAGGTCTATCTCCGCGACGATGGAACCGTGCTCAAGCGGTTCTGGGTGCGGGCCGGGGCCCGCCGTTATCCCCGGCCCTGGGCAGCCGAGCACCGGGCGTTGACCCGGCTGGGCGGCGGCCCGTTCCCGCGGAGTTTCGGGTATGCCCGGCGCCCGCTGGACGGCGGTTGGGAGATCGTGTATCTGAAGGAATATATTGCGGGTCAGCGGCTCTCGGTTCTGCGTACGGAGGACGTGTGCGCCATGGCGCGCGTGCTGGCGGAGGCGCACCGGCGCGGCGTGGTGCTGGACGATGCGTGGGCGGGCAACTTCCTGCGCGACCGGGACGGGGCCATGCGCCTGTTCGATTTCGGACGGGCTCGGGTCTTCGCGCGGCGAACGCCCTGGTTTTACATCCAGATCGGCCGTGAGCTGGCGCGATTTCTGCGCATGACGCTGCACGGGGACCGGACCTGGTGGCGCGCCTTCCGGGATGCGTATGACGCTGCATTGGGCGCGGGCCCGGCGGGGCGCGCCTGGATCCGGCTGGGGTTCGGTTTCTCGCGCGCGGCGCGCCGGTTGCGCAAGCAATCGCGCCTCGCGCGGCTGGCCCGTGCCGCCCGGAGCCTGCGCTGGGGCGGCACGGAAATGACGACGCGCCGTTTCGCGCACGGGCGGTTCCGGGTGCCCCGCGGCGACGAACAGGCGGCCGTGGACACGTTTATCGCGCGTCTCGACTTCCTGAAGCTGGACGAGGCCTGCCGCGTGGAGACGCACAACCGGCGGTACCGGGTGTATGCGTTCGAACTGGACGGGCTGCCGCACGGGGCGATGCTCAAGGTATCGTGGGCGAATCCCGAATACCCGGCGGCGCGGCGGTTCAACGTCGCCCTGTCGCAATGGCTGCGCGATACCGGGCGCCGCAGCATCAAGGGCGCCCGGTTGCTGCGCCGGGCGGGGTTGCGCACGATCCGGCCGCTGGCCTGCTGGACCTGCCGCCCGTCCGGGTGCAAGCTGGAACGCTATTTTCTCTACGAGCGGCTGCCGGCCGAAACGTCCTGCCGCGACCTGATGCTGCAGGCGCGGGGCGCGGCGGAACCGGCGGCGCGCCGCGCCTGGAGCGCGGCGCTGGACGCCCTGGCGGACACCCTGGCCGTGCTCCACCGCCGCGGCCTGGCGCACGGCGACACGGCGCTCGGAAATTTCCTGGTCAGCCGGGGCCCGGACGGACCGGTCATCGGGGTGATCGACACGGACCACGTCACGCGCCGGCGCTTCGTGCCGCGGGTGTTGAAGCGCGTTGCGGACCTGCACGACCTGCGCCGCCTGCGGCTGGACGAAGCCGACGCGCAGCGCTTTCTGCAACGCTACCTGGGGCGCGCGTACCGGCCCTTCTGGTTCCGGGTCTACCGTTTCTGGTGCTCCGGCGCGCATCGTCCGCTGCGGCGGCTGAGGCGCGGGGCGCGGCGGCGGAGGGAGGCGGCATGACGGCGCCGGGACCCGTTGCGCATCTGCATACCAACCGCGCCTGGGGCGGGGGCGAAGACCAGGTGCTGGCCTTGCTGAAGGCGCTGCCCGAACGGGGCGCGCCGGCGGTGCTGTATACCCCGGAAGACGGGATGCTGCACGGCCGGGCGCAGGCGGCGGGCGTGGCGGTCCGCCCGCTCGCCGCGTGCCGCGCGGCCGCGCTCCGGACGGAGCGCGTGCGGCTGGTGCACGCGCACGATTCGCGCGCGTTGACGCTCGGCGGACGCCTGGCCCCGGCGTGCGGCGTGCCGCTGGTGTTGTCCCGCCGGGTGGCGTCGCCCCTGCGGCGCAATCCCTGGTCGCGCCGGAAGTACGGGCCGGACCGCGTGGCGGCCGTCATCGCGATTTCGGAAACGGTGCGCCGCGTCATGGCGCAGTCGGGCTACCCGCGCGAACGCATCTTCGTGGCGCCGAGCGGTCTGGACGTGGCCGCGCTCGACCGCGTGGAGGCGGACGCCGCCTGGCGTCCCGCGGACGGGGCGGGGCGCCTGGTCGCGGGGGTGGGGCGGCTGTCGCGCAAGAAGAACTGGGCCATGCTGGTGCGGGTCGCGGCCCGCCTGGAAGCGGCGGGCGAAGCCGTCCAGTGGGTCGTGGCCGGCGAGGGACCGGAGCGCCGCCGGCTCGAGCGCCTGATCCGGAAGCTGGGGGTGGCGCACCGCGTGCGGCTGGCGGGCTTCCGGAATGACGCGCGGTCGCTGCTGAAAACCGCCGACCTGCTGTTTTTCCCCTCGTTGATCGAAGGGGCTTCGGTCACGGTGCGCGAAGCGATGATCCTGGGGACGCCCGTCGTGGCCGTGGACGCGCCGGGCACGGCCGAATCGCTGGGCGGCTGCGGGCGGCTCGTGCGGGCCGGGGATACGGCGGGCGCGGCGGAGGCGGTGGCCGCCCTCCTGCGTGACGAGGCCGGCCGGGCGGCTCTGGCGCGGCGCGCGCGGGAGCAGGCCGCGAGCCGTTTTTCGCTGACGCGCACCGTCACGGAGACGCTCGCGGCGTAT
>JAFGIZ010000122.1 GCA_016929365.1 Lentisphaerota bacterium | reverse complement strand
CCGGTCGGGCCGCGACAGGGCGAGTATCAGAGGCTTGCGGGGCTCCCGCAGGAAACGCTCCAGTTCCTTCTCCATGTGAAACGCCGCCTGCTTGACGCGTTCGCGTTCCGGGACATCCACAATGTTTTCGTCGTCGTCGTAATAGGCGCGGAAGCGTTCGACGTCTATGCCCGGCGGAATCACGTGAAAGCACTCCGGGCAGCCGGTTGTATAACGCCGGTATTGCTCCTCGACTTCCTGGTGCGTACTCGCGACGACGGCGTCCGCGCGGCCCAGGACCTCGCCCTCGACGGCGATGCGATGATCGATCCGGAACCTCCGGTTTATCTCGGCCTCGGACAAGCCGTCGTTCGCGAGCCGCGCTTTCTTGGGGACGCCCAGCGAGTGGCCCGTGAACACGAACGGGATGCCCAGCAGGGCGCTCAGCTCGCTGGCCGCGTAACCCGCATCGGCGTAATGGCCGTGCACGACGTCCGGAATGTCGTTCTCCTGTTTGATAAAACGCAGCGTCTTGTCCACGTATTCGTCCAGGTGCGGCCAGAGCCTTTCCTTCCGGAGATACTTGCGCCCCCCGCATTGGATCCGCACAATGCGGGCCTTCTTATTGATCCGCTCCACAGGCTCCGCGTAATCGGCGGCGTAACGCTTATCGGCAATCAGCCGCGTAAACAGGTCCACCTTGCGTACGTCCGGGATCCGGCTCAGGGCGCGCAGCAGCTCCGTGACGTACTTGAGCTGGCCGCCGGTATCCGCGTCCCGCCCCATCTCGAGGTCGTGGCCGCGCAGCAGGCCGTGAATACTGGAGAGCTGAATGTACATGCTACCGTCCGTTTACCCCGAACTCCCGGCATCCCGCCGGGGCGACAGACGCCGCGCCAGCACCGGCGGCACGGCCAGGCAGGTCGCCATACAGACCAGCACCATGGCGCAGGCGTTGCGCAACATACTGGTGTATTCTGAGCGCGCGCATCGGGTTTCGTAATCGGGACTACACTGAACTTATCGTTCAAAAATCCTTAGCACTCCGGCCGTTGCCACGCTCCGCGGCTGCGGCTCCGGCCGATCCCCGGCATCTACAAGAACCATCAACCGGATGTGCGGCGCCGGACGAATCGCTTCAAGTCCAGGGCGTTACGGACCGCGTGCCCCTCGGCGTCGTTGTTGAAGTAGGCGAAAGCTCCGGATCCTTGAGGCACTTGAAGTGCGAGCCGTAACGGCTGAATTTCAGTATGTACAGGAAATCCCGAGGAGCCTGCTCCCGCCAGCGGTCAAACGTCCGGTCAGCCGGAAGATGGTAGAAGGTATTGTTGATCTCCACCGTGTCGAAATGCCGGCTGTAGTACTCCAGCCAGGCCGGCTTCGGCAGATCCTCCGGGTAGAACACGCCGCGCCAGTGGTCGTACTGATAGCCGGACGTGCCGATGCGGACAGTGGCGGGTTTGGACGACATGGGGCGGTCAGGCTCCCAGCAGTTTCCGGAACGCCGCTTCGTCGACGGTCTTGACGTTGCGGCTTTCGGCCGCGGCGCTCTTGTTTGACCCGGGATTGGCGCCGACAACCAGCAGGTCGGTTTCGCCCGACACACGGCCGGCCGGCCGGCCGCCTGCCCGCTCGACCGCCTCCCTGGCTTCCTCGCGGGTCATGCTGTCCAGCGTCCCGGTTATGACGACCGTCTTGCCCTGCAGGCGGCCGCCCCGGGTCCGAAACGTCGGGTTGACGCCGTGCTTCTCCTTCAACCGCTTGACCAGCGCCCGGTTCTTGGGATTCTCGAACCAGGCGGCCACGGCGTCGGCTATCACATCGCCGATCCCATCCATCCCGCGCAAGCGCTCGCGGCCGGCCTCCTTCAGCGCGTCGAGCGAGCCGAAAACGGCGGCCAGGTCCCGCGCCACGGCGCGGCCGACGCGTGGAAGGCCCAGCCCGTAAATCAGGCGCGGGAGCGTCGCCGCCCGGCGAGTCTCATCGATCGCGGCAACGAGCTGCTCCGCACTCCGGCGGCCCATCCGCTCCAAATCGGCCAGGGCATCCGCTTCGAGTGTGAAGATATCGTCCAGGCGCGTCACCAGGCCCTCCGCCACCAGTTGATCGACCCGTTTCTCCCCCAGGCCGTCGATGTCCAGCGCGGCTTTCGACGCAACATGCCGAATGCTCTCCTTCAGCCGCGCCGGGCACGACGGATTCGTACAGCGCGTGACGGCCTCGCCGGCGATCCGCGTCGCCTTGCCGCCGCAGGCGGGACACGTCGCGGGCAGGTGGTAGGTGCGCCGCTTGCCGCGCTTGCGCCGGGTAACCGTGACAACGTGCGGGATGACGTCCCCGGCACGTTCCACTTCCACCGTGTCGCCCTTCGCCACGTCGAGGCGCTCCACCTCGTCCTGGTTGTGAAGGCTGACGTGCGACACCTCCGCGCCGCCGATGTTAACCGGCTCCAGGACGGCCACGGGGGTCAAGGCCCCCGTCCGGCCCACGCTGACCTCGATGTCGCGCACCGTGGTCGTGGCCCGCCGGGGCGCAAACTTCCACGCAATCGCCCAGCGCGGATTCGCCGCCCGCGTGCCCAGCGTCTCGTGATCCGCCAGATCGTTCACCTTGAACACGCAGCCGTCCACCTCGTAGTCCAGCGTTTCGCGCCGCTCCGCCAGCTCCCGGTACCATGCCGCCGCGGTATCCGGCGAGGCGCACCGCTGCGCCAGCGGGTTGGTTTTCAACCCGAGCTTCCGCATCAGCTCCAGACACTGCCAGTGCGAATCCGGCCGCGAGCTCGACGCGGGAGCGATCTCCCAGAAGAAAATCCGCAACGGCCGCTGCGCGGTGACGCCCGGGTCCAGTTGCCGCAGGCTTCCCGCCGCCGCGTTGCGCGGATTGGCAAACGGCTTATCGCCGCGCTTCTTCCGGCGCCGGTTGAAAACCTCGAAGTCCGGCTTGGACATGTACACCTCGCCGCGTACGACCAGGTGGCGCGGCACGGATACGCTGTTCGCCCGGCGCAGGCGCAGCATGACTTCCCGCACGGTCCGGATGTTGTCGGTGACATCTTCGCCCGTTGTCCCATCCCCCCGCGTCGACCCCGCTGCCAGGCGCCCGTTGTCATAAACCAGTTCCACGCTCAGGCCGTCGTACTTGGGCTCCGCTACGAGCGACAGGCGTTGCTTCCCCGTCTTTTCGATACACCGGTCGCAGAAATGACGGAACGCCGCTTCTTCGTAAACGGCCGCCAGGCTCAGCATCCGGGTTTCGTGACGACGCGTGCCGAGTTCCGCGTTGGGCTCCGCGCCGACGCGCCGCGTCGGGCTGTCCGGCGTCACCAGGTCCGGATACCGATCCTCCAGCTCGATCAGCTCCTGCTTGAGCGTGTCGTACTCGGAATCCGAGAGCTCCGGGTCATTCCGGACGTAGTACAGGTAATCGTGACGGTGGATCTGCTTACGCAGCTTCCGGATCCGTTGCTTCGCTTTCTGCTTCGTCATCGCGGCCGCACCCCCCCGGGTCCGCATTACCCCAGTATCTTCCTCAGCTCGGTGAGCGTCTTCGTGTTCAGGACGTCGCCCTTGCGCAGCCAGCCGCGGCGCGCCGTGTTGACGCCCAGGCGGATGAAGCGGAACCCGTCGCGGGAATGCGCATCCGTGCCGAGCGTGAAGCCCACGCCCGCGAGCCGGGCGTCGCGGCAGAACGTGTCGGGCAGATCCAGGCGATCCGGCTGGCAGTTGATCTCCAGGCGTACGCCGTGCCCGGCACAGGCTTCCATGATCCGGTCCATGTCCACGTCAAGCGGATCGCGCCGGCCGATGATCCGTCCCAGCGGATGGCCCAGGCAGTGGACGACACCGCTCTTGACCGCGGCCACGATCCGGTCCGTCATCTTGCGCCGGCTCATCTCGCGGTCGTAGTGCACGCTCGCGACCACCCAGTCCAGCTCGGCCAGCGTCTTTTCCTTGAGGTCCAGTTCGCCGCTCTTGAGAATGTCCACTTCGATGCCCGCCAGGAGCCAGAAGCGCTTCAGCTCGGCGTCTGCTTTCCGGATCGCGTCCGCATGCCGGAGCGCCGCGTCGTCGTCCAGGCCCCCGGCCATGGTGACGCGCTTGGAATGATCCGTAATGGCGAGGTAGTCGAAGCCGAAATCGCGGGCCGCCTGCGCCATCTCGCGGATCGTCTGCTTGCCGTCGCTGGCGGTGGTGTGGCACTGCAAATCGCCGCGGACCTGGTCCTGCTCGATCAACCGCGGCATCGGGCCCTCCCGGGCGGCTTCGATCTCGCCCCGGTCTTCGCGCAATTCGGGCGGAACCCACCGCATGTCCAGGCGCTTGTAGACGCTTTTCTCGGTCTTCCCCGCCAGGCGGTGGTCCTCCTTGAAGAGCCCGTATTCGTTAAGCTTCCAGCCCCGCTCCTGGGCCAGCCGCCGCACCTTGATATTGTGCGCCTTGGACCCCGTAAAGTACATCAGCGCGGCCCCGAAAGCCGGCTCATCAAAGAAGCGGAAGTCGACCTGGAGCCCGCCGTTCAGCCGCACGCTGACCCGCTCTTCGCCGCGTCCGATGGTTTCCGTGATCGACTCGTATTCGAGGATGCCGTCCGCGGCGCGCCGGCGGTCGGAGGCGTGAATCAGGATATCCAGATCGCCCACCGTCTCCCGGCCCCTCCGGTAACTTCCGGCCACGTCCCACCGGTCGATACTCCGGAGCCCGTCCAAATATGCGCCCAGGGCATCGAGCTGGTCGGCGGCGTCCTGGTAGAGCACCCGCCCTTCCGTCCGCCGGACCGTGCGGATGCCCTGCAGGATCTTTGCTTCCGTCTTTTCACCCATTCCGTCCAGCTCGCGTACGCGGCCCGCTTCGCAAGCCCGGCGGAGGGCGTCGAGACTGTCGACCCCGAGCTCGCGGTAAAGCTGCATGGCCTTGCGGGGGCCCAGGGCCGGCACGCGCAGCAGCTCCGGCAACCCGGCGGGCACTTCCTCGCGCAGCGTTTCGAGACGCTGGCACGTCCCCGTCTCAAGCATTTCGTGAATCTTCTTGGACGTCGCCTCGCCGATATCCGGCAGCCGTGACAGATCCTGCCCCTGCGCGGCCAGGTCTTCGAGCCGGTCCGCCTGGTTACGGACCGACTGCGCGGCGCTCCGGTATGCCCGGATGCGGAACGGGTTCTCGTCTTTCAGCTCCAGCAGGTCTCCGATCTCGTCCAGCAGATCGGCTATGCGGGCATTTTCCATCGGGTTTGGCCCTCCCGCGCAACGGCGCCGCCGGGCAGGCCGTCCAAAACGGTTCGCACGGGCTTATCCTTTCAGTACCCGGTCGGTTTTCGCCGCGAAGATGAAGTCGCTTTCCGTCAGTCCGTCCACCTTGTGCGTCCAGACCTTGACATCCACCCGGCCCCAGGTCAGGGTGATCGTCGGGTGGTGCCCCTGTTCCTCCGCCATCTCGCCGACGCGGTTCGTAAAATCCAGGGCCTGCCTGAAATTCTCGAACGTGTAGCGCTTCTTGAGATGGTGCTCGTCCACCATGTCCCAGCCCTCCTCGAGCTGCCCGTAAAACTTCTGCAGCGCGTCGCCCTTGAGCGGCGCGTCGCCGACCCGGCAGGCCGTACACTGTTTAGCGGCAAGCGGTTCCGTCATATCCGTAATTCCCTCCTTTAACCTATCGCTTTCCCCCGGCATCCAGCATGAGCGCGATCCGGCCCCGGCACAATCCGGAAAACCCGCGGATTCCGCCTCCAAGAGCCTGAGACGCGGCCGGGCGCAGGCCGGCGCCGTCAGGCAAATTTCAGCTTGCGCGCGGCCACGAGCACCATGCGCAAGAGCAGCCAGCCGTGCCGCCAGCGCCGGATTTCGATTTCGCCGTAGCGCCGGCCGGCGTAGCGGATCGGCATGTCCACGATTTTCCGGTTGAACCGCGCCGCCCCGAAGAGCAGATCGAAATCGCCGAACGGATCCAGTTCCCCGAAATACGAACGTCCCTCGGCAATCCTGACATAATCCCGCCGCCACAGGACCTTGGTGCCGCACAGGGTGTCCTTGACGCGCTGCCCCAGCAGCCACGAAAACAGCAGCGCAAACAGGTGGTTCGCCACCATGTTCAGAAAGCGCATGGCCTCCTTTTCCTTCTGGTACACCAGGCGGCAGCCGTTGATGAACTCGCCCCGGCCTGCGGCGAGCGCCGCGTAGTACTTGGGCAGCGTCTCGGGGGGCATGGTCAGATCGGAATCCAGGATCATCAGGATATCGCCGCGGCACGCGGCAAAGCCCTGGCGTACGGCCTGCCCCTTGCCGTCGCCGTCCTGCCGGAGCAGCTCGACCCGGCGCCAGGAGGCACCGAACCGCTCGCGGCAACGCTCGATTTCCGCCACGGTCCCGTCGCTCGAGGCCCCGTCCACGAAAATCAGTTCCGTCCACGCGCCCATGGACGGCGTGCGCCGGAAAGCGGCCTCGATGGTGCCCCGTTCGTTCCGCGTGGGAATCACCACCGACACGCCATAGCCGCGTCCCTCCCCGCGCGGCGCCGGCCGCGGCCGCGCCACCACGTACACCGCCAGGCTCAGCTTCTCAACCAGGGGCAGCCGCGCGAGCAGGCGATTGCACAACCTGTAGAGTAGCGGAATACGCAAGGGCAGTAAGACGCGGTAACCGGAAGTCACCACCTCGAAGCCGGCCAGGTACAGGAGATTGCGCACGTCGTCGAGCGACAGCCAGTTGAACACGGCATCCGGTTCCCGCAACCGCAACCGGGTCGCCAGCCGCAGGACCGGCCGCCACAGGTTTGACGGGAAATTCATGACCAGGCGGGTCGCCGGCGTGCAGACGGCATGCAGGTTCTCGAACGTTCTCTGCACGTCCCGCAACGCGGGAAGCACATCCGACAGAATGATATAATCGTAGGGATCGTGCCCCGCCCAGGCCGTGGTCTCGACGTCCGCCGCCGAAAACCCCAGGGCACGGTTCCCGTTGTGCGCGCGGCGCGCGGCCGTAATGCACGCCGCATCGCGGTCTATGCCGTGCCCCCGGCGCACCTGCAGTCCGGCCAGGAGGTCGCCCGTCCCGCAGCCCACTTCGAGCACCGCCGCGCCGGGCGGCACGACGTGACGGTACAGGGCGTGCATCTGGTTTCTATATCCGGGACTCTGGCGCACGGCGCCCCTTTCCGCGGGCGGCCCGGCCCGCTTTCCGCCAGAAAAAATACGCGGTATGCCCGGCCGCGTCAACGGCCGAGCCGCCATCCCCCGATAAACGGCTTTGCCCGGCCCGTGCCCTGCTTTATGCTGAACCCCGATTGGCTGCCATGGAGATACGCCCGAGATCGCGGACCGCCAGCGGGACCGACCGGCGGCGCAGGCCGTTCGGCGTGGCCGCCGAATTCTGGATCGGCGCCCTGCTGATTCTGCTGACGCTCGCCGTCTACGCACAAACACGGCATTTCGGTTTCGTCAACTTTGACGACATCCCCTACCTCCTCGAGAATCCGCGCCTGCAGGTCGGCCTGACCCCGGCCAACGCGGTGTGGGCCTTCCGCTTCCACGGCGCCTCGTACTGGCATCCGCTGACCTGGCTGTCCTTCATGCTGGATGTCGCACTGTTCGGCGTTCAGCCCGGCCTGATGCACCTGGTCAACGTCTGCCTGCACGCAGCCGGCGGGATCCTGCTCTTCCTGTTTCTGAAAGGCGCCACCGGCGCCCTCTGGCCCAGTGCGTTCACGGCTGCCTGTTTCCTGCTGCATCCCCTGAACGTCGAGTCCGTCGCCTGGATCGTGGAGCGCAAGACCGTCCTCAGCGGTTGCCTCGGCCTGGCGGCCCTGGCGGCCTACGGCCGCTACACCCGGACCGGCGGACGGGGAACGTACGCCGCGGCCCTGGCGCTCTTTACCCTCGGCTGCCTCGCGAAACCTTCGCTGGTCGTCCTGCCCTTCCTGCTGCCGGTGCTCGACGCCTGGCCGTTGCGCCGGCCGCGGCCGCCGTATCTGCGGGAGAAAATCCCCTTTCTGGCCGTGTCGGCGGCGGTCACGGCCCTGGTGCTCCTTTCCGCCTCCAATGCGACCATGGCTGTCACGGGACGGCCGCTGAGCCTGCGCGCGGCCAACGCCCTCGTGGCCGCCGTGGTGTACATCGGCAAGACGCTGCGGCCCGCCGGGTTGGCCTGCTTCTACCCCTACCCGCAAACGGTTCCCGTCTGGCGCGCCGCCGGGGCTTTCGCGCTTTTAGCCGGGACCACCCTTGCTCTGGCGGCCGGCGCACGCCGCCGGCCCTGGCTGCTCGCCGGCTGGCTGTGGTACGGGCTCACGCTCGCCCCGGTCGCCGGGCTCGTGCAAACGGGGCTCTGGCCGGCTTTTGCCGACCGTTTCGCCTACCTGCCGCTGATCGGCCTCCTGATCATGGCCGCATGGGAATCCGCCGCGATCCTGGCCCGCCTGCCCCGGGGCCGCGGCGCGGGCGCGGTTCCAGCCGTCCTGGTCCTGACGGCGCTTGCGGCGCTGACCTACCGCCAGGCGGGTTTCTGGCGCAACGGCGTGACCCTCTTCGGACGGGCCGTCCGCGTTACGCCCGACAGCCACCTCGCCCACAACAACCTGGGCAACGCCCTGACCGCCCAGGGGTATTGGCGCGAAGCCGCGGAACACTACCGGGAGAGTATCCGCCTCGAACCGGGCTATGTGCCTCCCTACAACAACCTGGGCGTCGTGCTGGCCCGGCAGGGCAACACGGCGGCGGCGGAGAGATGGTTCCGCCGCGTCCTGCAGGCCGACCCCGCCAACGCGGACGCGCTGGGCAACCTCGGGACGCTGCTCCTGCAGGAGCGGCGATATCGCGAAGCCGTTGACGTGCTGCGCCGCGCCGTGGCGGCGGCCCCCGCGCAAGCGCATCTCCGGCAACACCTCGCCCTCGCTCTGGACGCCGCACCCGCCGAGCCCGCGCCGCCCGGCCCGGCCCCGTAACGGCCTCTTACCCCTTCCGCTTCATGCGGAACCCCACCAGCTCCGCCGGCGTCTCCCCGCCGTACCCCTGCACCCAGCCGTTCTCGAAACCCAGCGCCTCCACGGCGCGGCACACGGTCCGGTACTCCGCGCGGGTAATCGGGCGATCCCATCCCGGCGTCGACGGCGCCCGGTGTGCAGGCGTGTACTGCGACATCACGCCGACCGGCAGTTCCGTGCCGATATGTTCCGCGATCCACTCCAGGTTCTCGACGACTTCCTCCGCCCGGCCGGGCAGGATCAGCAGCCGGCAGATCGTGCCCGATAACGCCGCCCCCTCCGCATCGAGACGCAGCGGACCCGTGCGCGCCCACATCCAGGCCAGCGCGGCGCGGGCGATCGGCACGTAATCGGCAAAGCCGGACCCGGCCCGCGCCGACGCGCGCCGCGCGTAACGCAGATCCGTCAGATACACGTCCGCCAGGTCGCCATACCGCTCCAGCGTCTCCGTCCGTTCGAACCCGCTCGTGTTGTACACGAGCGGCAGCGACCGGCCGCGCGCGCGCGCCAGCCCGACGGCCTCCCGGATCGACGGCAGCCACGGTGTCGGACTCACGAGATTCCAGTTGTGACAGCCCGCGGCCGCCAGCTCCCCGAGGATCTCCGCCAGGCCCTCCGCGGTACACACCGCCCCCTCCGCCTCCAGGCTCCAGGGATAGTTCTGGCAGTACAGGCAGCGCAACGTGCAACGGCTGAAAAAAACCGTGCCCGACCCCCGCCGCGCCGAGACAGGCGGCTCTTCGCCGTGATGCGTATTATAGGCGTACACTTCGGCCTGCGCACCCGCCCCGCAAAATCCCGTTTCGCCCGCACGCCGGTCCACGCCGCACTGCCGCGGACACAGTGTGCAGGCCGCATAGCCGTCGTCTGCGGACGCGCTCACGCCGGCGCCGCGCCTCCCGGACCCTCCCGCACCGCGCGGCCCAGCACAGACCGGACACTCATTCCCCACAGGAAAACGCGATTGCGCCAGTTAAAATTCCGCAGACCGCACATCGCGTAGTGCAACGCCAAGGGCAGCCGGCCGCGCACACCCAGCCGGCCGAACAACACGCCGACCCCCACGTCTCCGAACGGAATCACCCACCCCAGGTCGACCGGCCGGAACGGTTCCGGCGGCTCGCCGCGGAGCACGCGCACGAGGTTGCGGCCCGCCTGCCGGCCCGAGTCCCGCGAGAAATTCACGGCCTTGCGCAACACCCGCCCCGCGTGCTCGATCGCCGCGGCGTCGCCCGCGGCAAAAACGTTCGGATAGCGCGGCAGCCGCAGCGCCGCATCGACTTTGAGCCGGCCGTCCTTGATCCGCTCCGCGTCGCCCCGCAAGGCGTCGATCGCGAACCGCGTACCCGCCGCCCAGCACAGGAACACGTCGTCCAGACGCCGCCCGTTCGACAGCGTGACGGACCGGCCGTCATAATGCTCCAGCGCGGCGCCCGTAATCAGCTCGAGGCCCCGCCGCCCGGCCTGCCGCCGCATGTACGCACGCACCCAGTCCGGCATGAAGGACACGATATCGTCCTGCCGCTCCACGACGCAGACCCGCGGAGCGGAGCGGCCGGGACGGCCCGCCAGCCGCAGATTGCAGGCCAGCTCCAGGCCCGTATACCCGCCGCCCACCACCACGGCCGTCGGCGCCGCGCACCGCTCCTGGTAGGCGCGGAACGCGTCCCGGATCCGCACCGCGTCGTTCAGCGACTCCAGCGTATGCATGACGTCCCGGTGCTCGTCGAATCCGTAAAACTCCGTCGTCGACCCGGCCGCCATGACCAGGTAGTCATAGCGGTATACGCCGCGCGGCGTCGTCACGGTCTGCGCCTCGAAATCGGCGGCGGTGACCGCTTCCCGGTGAAACCGCACCGCGGGATCGATCCGGCCCTCGATGCCGCCCGTCAGGTAACGCGCCGCGTAGCGCCCGCCCGCAAGATCGGGCAGCGCGGGCACCATGGTCGTATAGGCATTGACGTCGAACAGGCGCACCGTTACGCCGCTGCCGGGCCGGCAGGCGGCCCGCACCGCGTCCGCCGCGGCCAGTCCCGCGAACCCGCCGCCGCAGATAATAATGTTCTGTTCCTGCCGCTCCATGACGCGTCCGCCTCCGTCCCGCCCGCCGGACTCCGGATACGAGGTCTTCATGCTACCGCGCCGCGAAGCCGACCGCAAGCCTTACGGCCACCCCCGGCTTACGGCTTTGCGCGGCGCCATGTCGGGTATTCCGTAATTGCCGCGGTCCCGGGTGCGCGTTATGATTTCCGGCGACACGGTTCAGTATTCGGAACAGACGTACGAAGGAGGACAGCATGCCGGTCAGAACAGCCAATGCCGAGTGGACGGGCGACCTGGAAAGCGGAGAAGGCACCATCGAGTTCGGCGACGGACGCTTCGAGGAATCCTATTCCGCCGACTCGCGTTTCGGCGAAGGAACCGAAACCAACCCGGAGGAACTGCTCGCCGCGGCACATGCAGCCTGTTATTCCATGGCGTTGTCGCACGCCCTGGCGGAGGCCGGGTACAAGCCGGAACGCATCCGCACCGAAGCGCGTGCCCGCCTGGACAAAGCCGGGGACGGGTTTGCCATCGGCCGGATCGACCTG
>JAFGIZ010000016.1 GCA_016929365.1 Lentisphaerota bacterium | reverse complement strand
TGGTCTTCCCCCGGAAAAAGGGCGACGAATTCGGCCGTTTCCCAGCGCGCCAGGATATCGGTGTCGCGCAGGGAGGCGGTAAAGCGGGCGGCGATCTGTTGGAGAATGGTGTCGGGAATACGGTCGATGGGCGGGCCCTCGTCCGCGGGGGTCAAGCTGATGTCGATCAGGGCCAGCGAGACGGGTTGCACGTCTTCAGACGCGCGGACCGTGTCCTGGTAGGCATTGCCGAATGCCGCACGATTGAGCAGGCCGGTCAGGGAATCACGGCGGGCCTCTTTGACGACTTCATGCGAGCGGCGGAGACGGGCCGCGACCCAGGCCGCAATTCGGGTTACGTCGGGGGGGGTCTCGAAGTGCCCTTCGGCCTTTAGGGCGAGGCTGTCTTCCCTGACCGAGTCGGAGACATCACGCGCCACGAGGAGCACGGGTATCGAGGCTGTCCTGGGGTCTTCGCGCAAGGCGGTCAGGAAGGTGCGGCCGTCCGTGTCGGGCAGGGCGAGGTGGACAATCAGGGCGGCGATGGACTGCGAGGCGAGAATGGCCGAGGCGGCTTCCGCCGTGTCCGCGAGCAGGATTTCGCGGTGCTGACTGTCCAGCGCGCCGGTCAGGCGGTGCACAAAGTCCGGCTTGCCCCCCACGATCAGGACGCGGGCCGGGGGCACGTCGGCCCGTGCCGCGGCCTTGCGCAAGGCGCCGATCAGCGTTTGGACCGCGCCGGGCAGTTCCGTGATACGCGCCGAGGCGGCCCGTTGCGCCGCGGCATGGATGTCCTTGAATCCGTAGGCCTCGGCGGGGGCGAGCAGGGCGCGGACGAGCTGGCGTGTCGCGTCGATCGACGCGGGGCCGTTGGATTGCATCGTTCGAACCGCGACTTCGAGCGCGTCCACGCGGGCGCCGAGGCCCTGTTGAAACCATTGGCGTGCGTCTTTCATTGCGGCTGTCCGGACGTGTCGGGGCAGGGGGCGATCTCGAGCAACAGGCGCTTGTTATCCGCGGGCGTGACGCCGACGATGAGGTGCTCGATGGGACGCAGCGCGTGCCGCGCGGCGGGAAGGAGATCGAGGATTTCGAGGAGGGGCGCCCCCTGCAGGGAGTTGGAGCAGAGCACCGCGATGATGCCGGTCTCGACGGCGCAGCGCAGGGACGGGATAGCGTCATTCGAACGCACGTTCCCGACGTACAACACGTGCGGCGCAAACAGCATCCCTTCACGCACGCCGGCTTCCAGGCTGGATACGTCGCTGCCGATTTCGCGCTGGATGACAATGGAGTTCTCATGCTGCATCAGGAACGTCAGGGAGCGTTCCATGAGATACAGGACGCGCCGGTGCCGTTCGTTCAGGAACCTGAAGAGGGAATAGGCCAGAAACTGGTTGCCGAAGGCGGAAGGGCCGCAAATCGAGAGCACGCCACCCTCGCTCCCGGCCAGGAACGTGCAGAGCCGCGTCGCGGCCTCGCTGTCCTCCACGAGCGTGTTGATCGCGGGTATGACAGACGGGATGCGGGTTACGTTCAGCACGTGCGTGCCGCGTTGTCGGGCGTGCGAGACGCGGAAGCGCCCCACCTTGCGGATGCCGAAGGAGAAGGTTCCCGACTGGGGCGATTCCGGATCGGTCTTCGGCGCCTGGGCGCGAAAGGCCATGAGGGTATCGGTGACGTCTTCCGCGCTGAGCACCATGTTGAGGGCCACGGCGATGCCGTCCGGGCCCCGGCTGATGGGCGGGGCGCTGGGTATAATCAGGAGGGATTCCATGCCCTCGCCCTGAGACAGGTAATCGATAATTTCCGAAGAACGATTCATGCTGTCCGTGCCGTTCCGCAATCGGGTTTCGCGGTCATGGTAGCAGATCGGCCGGCGGGGTCAAGCCAGACGGAAGCGCCAGAGCCGGCGGGCATGGGGGCCGGCGTAGGCGACTCCGATGCGCGGCCCGCGCAGCACGGGGCGGGAGGGGGGCGGGCCGCGGCGCTCGATCCAGATGCGGTTTCCGGTCAGGTCCGTTCCGGTGTCACGCGTGGTAATACCCAGTGCCCGGGTCACGCAGCCGGGTCCCGCGGCCAGCCGGCAATCCGGGATGCGGGGGCCGCGGCGGCGGCGGATCAGTGCCAGGCCGTGCGTCGGTTCGACGGCGCGGACCAGGACGGCATGCGGCACGTCGACGGTGTGGGTAACGACGTTGAACAAGGCGTGCAGACCGTAGCAGAGGTAGACGTAAGCGGTTCCTCCGATGCGGTACATGACCTCGGTCCGGGGAGTGCGTCTGCCGCCGTAGGCGTGCGAGGCGCGGTCTTCGGGTCCGGCGTAGGCCTCGGTCTCGACGATGCGCCCCCCGGTAATGGTCCGTCCGCCCAGGCGGGTAAAGAGATACATGCCGAGCAATTCCCGGCTGATGCCGACCACGTCGGGCCGTGTGTAGAAGGCGCGCGCCAGTGTGGGCAACGGTCAGTAATCCACGTTGATGCCGCCGAAGAAGGATTCGGCGTCGAAATACTCGACGCCCAGGGTGAAAGATACGCGGTCGCGGGAAAAGACCTGCAGGCCGGCCGTTGCGCCCAGAGCGTCTTCCTCTTCGACATCGCCCATGAGAGCGGAATAGACCGGGCCGACAAAAAGCCCGATGCTGTAGGGCGAGTACAACTTGCTGCCGGTGACATCGTTGACGAGGGTGAAAAGCGCCTGGGCGGACACCTCGTTCCAGTCGAGGCTGCGTCCGGTTTCGGTGTCCGTTTGCGCCATGGCATAGTGGCAGCCGACGTCGATCTTTATGCGGTCTTCAAACAGGGCCGGGGCCATAATGTCGTGGTCGAGCAGGTTGGCCGCCAGGCCGAAGCCGACTTCCGGTTCCATGTCGCCGTAATCGGCGGCGCCGAAACGCGTCCAGCTTCCGCCCAGCAGCGCATAGGCGGTGAGCCAGCGCAAAGGCCGGTAGCCCACGTGTCCTGTAGCCGTCGTGCGTTTCATGCGTTCCACGAAAATCGAACTGTCCGTGGTCACGTCCCGTTCACGGGTGCCGAAACGAAAACCCGCGCTCCAGCGGGAAAGATCCGCCATGGGCGCCAGGTAACGGCGTCCTTCATTGCCGGCGCCCGCGATCTGGGCGCGGAGCGGAACCATAGAGCCAACGGTCAGAAACACGGCGACAGTCAGATGCAAGAGAGGCGTTTTCATGGCGCGTATCCTATGGGTTGATCTTCCGTCGGTGCAAGCATATAATTCGGGTTCCTGTGGGATGAACGCGTAGAGAGAAGGCGACGGCATGCGAGTCAGCGCGGCTATAAAACGGCACGGACGGATGATCGGGTGGATGCTGGTGATGGGAACGGCCGGGTGTTTCCCGTGGAGGGCGCCGGAGCGGGCGCACGAGTATACGGACCTGGAGGCGGCGCTGGCGGAGGCGGATGCCGTGCGTGTTGTGAACCTGAGCGGGCAGGGTCTGGACGCGTACCCGTCGCCAATCGGAACGCTTCCCGGACTGCGCAAGCTGAGCCTGCGCGGCAACCCGCTGGCGGGTCTGCCGCCCGCGATCGCCGATCTGGATGGCCTGGTCTGGCTGGACCTCGGGGAATGCGGGCTGACGGTGTTGCCGGATGCGCTGGGCCGGCTGGATAAGCTGGCGTACCTGTACCTCAACGACAATGCGCTGACCCGATTGCCTGCCGGCGTATGGAACCTGGAGGCCTTGAAATATCTTAACCTCGACCGCAATGCCCTGACGGACCTGCCGGCGGAGGTGGGAAGCCTGGACAGCTTGTTCTGGCTTCGCCTGAACGGGAACCGGTTGACGGCGTTGCCGGAGGAAATCGGCGCGCTGACGAACCTGCGGCGGCTGTACCTCCGGAACAACGGGCTGACCGCGCTCCCGCCTTCGCTGGGGCGGTTGGCGGCCTTGACGGACCTCAGCCTCAGCGACAACCGGCTGGCCGCCCTGCCGCCGGAGATTACGCGGCTGGCGCAGCTGCAGCGTCTCGACCTCGAACGGAACCAGCTGAAGGCCCTGCCGGAGGACATCGGCCGGCTGGAAGCCCTGCTCTGGCTCCGCCTGGACGGCAACCCGCTTCCCGAGGCCGAGCAGGAGCGGATCCGGAAGGCGCTTCCGGGTTGCCAGATCGTATTCTGAGGGATACCCCGGGCGCGATTCGAACGCGCGACCTGCGGATTAGAAGTCCGCTGCTCTGTCCAACTGAGCTACCGGGGTGCGGGATTCGACTATAAGGGGGTACGCGCGGCGCCGCAAGATCACGCTGAGCCGCCAGACTTTTTTCCGGGAACGTGCGCGGCGCCCGCCCGGCTTCAGGCGGCAGGCAGCGGGACCAGTGCCGCCAGGCCCCTGGAGGGCGACGATTCCAGTACGTCCATCAGCTCTTCCGGGCTGAACGGCTTGGTCAAGACGGCCGTAACGCCGTAATGCCGCAAACGCCGTTCGACATCGACGGGCGCGTAGCCGGTCATGATGACGATACGGGTATGCTCCGGCACGGGTGCTTCCTGCAGCAGCCAGAAAGCATCGTGGTCACCCATGTGCAGGTCCGTAAGCAACAGGTCGAACGACTGCAACCGCAGGCGCTGCGCCGCTTCGCCGGCACATGCGGCCGATACCACGGTGGCGCCCCAGCGCCTCAGCAAGGCGCCCAGGTAACGCCGTAACATCCTGTCATCATCCACCAGTAACACTCTCATGGCCTCGTCCGCCTTTTATTCACCTCGCCTAAGTGAAACAGCATTGTCTGTGCCATGCGGAGAAAGGCGGCCGGTCTTTGCAGAACCTTGACAGAAGCCTGACACACGGGGGACCGGCGCCTTTACGGACGGGTTTCAAGGGGGGTGCGGAGCCGGCCGCGCGGGACAGGCCGGTGATACAATGACACGCGATGAGACGGGATGCGGGCGGCCGGCTACCGGATGCGCACGGGACGCTTTTCCGCGGCGCTGCGATAGAGCGCATCGAGCACCTGCATGACGACAAGGCCTTCCTCGCCGGTAGCGGTATGGGGGGTGCCGTTCAGGATGCACGAGACAAAATGCTGCATGGCGCTGGTTTTCCGCGCCGGCGGTTGCGGGCGGATATCCACGGGTTTGCCGCGCCGCTCGGTGTAGATATGGCCCTCGAACACGTAACGGCCGTCCACGTTGCGGTGCACCAGGCCGCCCCGCGTGCCCAGCAGCCGTGTGTGCATCAGTTCCTGTTCCTGGATATGGCTCATCCAGGACGACTCGACTTCGAGGGTCGCCCCGTTGTCGAAGCGGATCAGCGCGACGGCCAGGTCTTCCACTTCGTAGCGGTAGCCTTTTTTCCGGGCCCAGGCGCGTGCGAGATGGTCATAGGTCCCGGCCATGACCCAGCGCGGTTTCGGATGACCCATCAGCCAGAGCGCCAGGTCCAGGCGGTGCACGCCCAGGTCGATCAGCGGCCCGCCGCCGGAATGCGACTGGAGAAAGAAAGACTCGCGTTCCGGCACGCCCTGCCGGCGGAGCCAGACGGTGCGGCCGAAATAGACGTCGCCCAGCACGCCCCTGTCGACTTCGCGCTTGAGGGCTCGCGACTGCGGATCGAAACGGTAGCTGAAGTTGATCATCAGGCGCCGGCCGGCCGAGCGGGCCGTTTCCGCCATGCGGCGGGCCTGCCGGGCGTTCATGGCCATGGGTTTTTCGCAGAGCACGTGGCAACCGGCCTGGAGGGCGGCGATCGAGAGGGGCGCGTGATAGGCGTTCGGCGTGGCGACGCTGACCAGGTCGAGATCCTCGTCCCGCAGCATCTTCCGCGCGTCGGCATAGAGGCGGGGGACCTTGTGCAGGTTTCCGATCTCGGCCAGGCGGTCCGCGTCCGGATCGGCCAGCGCGACGAGCTCGACCCGCCGGTGTTCAGCGTATTCGCGGGCGTGGTGGCGTCCCATTCCCAGGCCGATGACGGCGGCGCGTAGCTTCTGCGGCATGGTTAACCTTTTCCAGACGCGTCCAAAGGGCGGAAGGTTAGCGTAAAGGAAAGCGGTTGCGCAAAACATTCGTATTCCCGGCGGACATCCGGTCCGCAGGCGGCGCTGCCGATTCCCCGCTGGCGGACGTCGAGGTTCAGGGTGACAAAGGGGCGGCGCGGCAGTTCGTGCACGTGCAGCGCGTCGGTCATGTCCTCCGGCGTGCAGCGGTGCGCGCTGAAGTTGAACTGCGGGCTGCCGCTGACGTGGAGGCCCCGTCCCTGTGTGTCCTGAAGCGTCACCCAGCGGACCGCGGAGCGGTTGCCGTTTTCCTGAGGCACGACGTAGGGCGTATACAGCCGGTCCACGGGCATGGAGAAGCGGTCGATGCGTCCGGCCGCGCAACTGTCCGGGTAGGTTTCGCCGGGACCGCGGCCGTACCAGGCGGCGCGGCGCAGGGTGTAGGGGAGGCGCAGCTGCACACCCAGGCGGGGGAGGGATACATCGGGCCACGTGTCGCGCGGCGTGATACGGCCTTGCAGGCGGAGCGCGGGGTCGGCCGAAATCGTGTACACGAAGGTGAACAGGAGGCCGGGGAGGGGGCAGCCCCGGCGCGTATCGTCCGGGAAGGCGGGGGCGGCCAGGCGGCCGCGCACGCGGATCCGGACTTCCGGGCCGCGCACGGGCAGCCGCTCCACGGCATAGATGTGCGTTTCGGCGAACCGCAGATGCATTGCGCTCCAGTGCACGGCCGCGCGACGCTGGTCGTTGTCGGTCGGTGCGCGCCAGATGTTCAGGCGCGGGCCGCCGGAGAGCACCGGAACGCCGTTGTGGCGCCACGCATCGAACAGGCCGCGCACCGTATCGAATTCCATTTCCGAGTGTCCCGCGCGGATGCGCAGCCGGCCGGGCCATGTCTCGCACGCGGGCGCAGCGCCGCGCCGACGGCGCGCGGGGCGTGCCGGCGGTTTGATCGGCAGCGGGGCCTGGGCCCAGGCGAGCACGTGCCCGGCCGGCGCCCAGGGCGTTCGGCGGGCCAGGCTGAAGGTTACGGTCAGACGGCAGTCGTCTTGCGCGGCGCGGGGCCGGGTATGGCACGGCAGCGCGATGGACCGAATGGCGCCCGCGGGGACAGGGGGCAGGTCCAGCGCGCCCTGTTCGGCGGTGCGGCCGTCGACCTTCACGACCCATGCGGCGCGGACGTGATCGAGAGTCAGAAAGTCGTAACGGTTCCGGATCCGCAGGATCCCCCTGCGCAGGTCGCCCGTTTCGACGTGGACGGGTTCCAGGACCTTCTTGTACTCGGTCAACCCCGGCGACGGCGTCCCGTCCGGCAGGACCAGTCCGTTGATGCAGAACTGGCGGTTGTTGGGCTCATCGCCGAAATCTCCGCCGTACGCCCAGAATTCATCCTTTGCCAACGGCGCGGTCTTCCCCCTGATCTTCTCCCTTGGCGCAGGTTTGGGCGCTTCAGGCTTCAGGTTTCCGCCCTCTGCCTTTCCTCTGATCCCCTGGTCGAGCCAGTCCCACACGAAGCCGCCCTGCAGGCGCTTGTAGCGGTAGAAGGTATTCCAATAGTCCTGCAGGCCGCCCGGCCCGTTGCCCATCGCATGGGCGTATTCGCAAAGGATAACCGGTTTTGCGCGATAGCCGGGGCTGTTGGGGTCGGGCCGGTGTTCCGCCGGATCGCGGCGCCCGCGGCGGCGGCCCGCGCGGACCAGGAACTCGAGCGAGGGGTACATCGTGCTGTACACGTCCGCGGATTCGCCCGCGAGATCCCGCTCGTAGTGGATGGGCCGCGTAGGATCGGCGCGTTTCGCCCAACGCGCCATGGCGGCGTGATTGGGGCCGTAGCCGGCCTCGTTGCCCAGGGACCACATGACAATGCAGGGGTGGTTCTTGTCGCGTTCCACCATGCGCCGCATGCGGTCCAGGAAGGCGCCTTTCCAGGATGGAGCGCGGGCCGGAATGAAAGGCGCCTCGTAGCCGAAACCGTGCGCTTCCAGGTCGCACTCATCGATGACGTAGAGCCCGTACCGGTCGCAAAGATCGTAGAAAGAGGGATCGTTGGGATAGTGCGAGGTGCGGACCGCGTTGATGTTGTGTTGTTTCATCAGGAGCACGTCCCGCCTCAGGATTTCGCGCGAGACGGCCTTGCCGGTATCCGGATCGTGATCATGCCGGTTGACGCCTTTGAACATGACCGGCTTACCGTTGACCCGCAGATTGCCGTCGCGGATATCGACCTGGCGAAAGCCCACGCGCTGGGCGACGGTTTCGAGGACGGCCCCGCGGGCATCGCGCAGAGTCAGCAGCAGGGTGTAGAGGTACGGGGTTTCGGCGGTCCACGGGCGGGGGCGGGAGACCGCGGTCTTGAGGGTGAGGCGGCGCGAGGCCCCCGGCGGGACAGTCGGCACGCGGCGTGTCAGCTCCGTCACGCGGCGTCCGCGGGCGTCGCACAATTCGGCCGAGAGCATGGCGCCGGACGCGGAGCCGCGGCCCGAGCAGGCCGCCGTGACGCGCAGGTCAAGCGTGGCGTCGGTAAAGGTCGGGTCGAAAGGCGTGCGTACGCGGAGGTCCGCAACATGGAGGGTCGGGCGGGCCGTGAGGGTGACGTCGCGGAAGATGCCGCTGAGCCACCACATATCCTGGTCTTCGATGTAGGACCCGTCGGACCATTGGACCACGCGGACGGCGAGACGGTTGCGGCCGGTTTGCGCGCAGGGCGTGACGTCGAATTCCGCCGGCAGGCGGCTGCCCTTGCTGAACCCCGCGAATGTCCCGTTGAGCCAGACGTGAAAGGCCGAATCGACGCCTTCGAACCGGAGTATCAGGCGGCGGTTTCGCCAGGCCGCGGGAATCCGGAAGTCCCGCAGGTAGCAGCCTGTCGGGTTGTCGTTGGGGACCCGGGGCGGGTCGAGCGGAAAGGGCATGATGGCGTTCGTGTAGTGCGGATGCCCGTAGCCGTGGAGCTGCCAGTTGGATGGAACGGGAAGCGCCGCCCAACCCCGCGGGCTGAACCCGGGACGGTGAAAATCCTGCGG
>JAFGIZ010000121.1 GCA_016929365.1 Lentisphaerota bacterium | reverse complement strand
GTCCTGGGCCGGGTGCACTACCGGCAGGGCTATACGCTCAGCACTCCGCTGTGGACGGCCGACCCCGAGGCGCGCCCCGCCCCGGACCCGGTGCCCGCAACCTACCCGGATCCGCGCGACGGGCTGGGCTGGGAATGGGACATGGCCGCGACCCAGTTCTACGGCAACAACGTGCGTCTCGATCCCGCCGGGCCGGGCCGCGTCCGCCTGACGCGCGACCCCGGCAAAACCGACACGGCGCCGGGCTTTTTTCTCAACATGTTCGCCCATCCCGGCTGGAATACCGGCGCGCAACAGGCCGTCACGCTGGGCCTGCGCACCGATCCCCCCGCCCCCCTGGGATTCGCGAATGTCACGCTGACCCTGCGCGGCGCCAACCAGCGCCAGCTCGTGACGGCCCGGCTGCCCGTCACCGACAACGCGCTCACCGTCGACCTGGCCGCGTTCCCCGATTTCCCCCCCATGTTTGTATGGCGCAGCGTCGTCCGCCTGCACGTGCAGCTCGAGACGTCCGCCCGCACCTTGATCATCGGCCCGCTGCGCCGGATCGCGCCCGTGCGCGAGGGGCAAACCGCCGGAGACCGCATTGAAACCTGAAACTTCAACAGCCTCTTGCCCGGACCGAAAAGACGCCTCCGGCGAGATGTCTCGACAAGCTCGGCATGACAGGGGCAACACCGCAAGTTCAGAACCGTCATTCCGAGCGAAGTCGAGGAATCTCGATGCAGGCAACACGCCATCAACCCATAACCGGAAATCTCGAAGGGAGACCGCTCATGCCCGACCAACCCTGGTACCTTGACGGCGATGCGTGGACGCTGATTCAAAAGGGCCCTGCCCTGGATGATAACGTCTACTACGAAACCATTTTCACGCAGGCCAACGGCGCGCTGGGCCTGCGCGGCTGCTACGAGGAAGACGATCCCGCCGTGCGCAGCCACCGGGAAGGCTACCTGGCCGGCGTGACGTCCACCTTATACGGCTCGGCACGGCGCCATTACGATCAGCAGGACGCAGAGCAGCCGATCGACCAGATGGTCACCCTGCCGCCCCTGTTTGCCTGCGAGATCCGGCTTCACGGGGAACGCTTCCGCATGACCCTCGGCGACGTGGAATCCAGCGAACGGGTCTTCAGCCTGCGCGACGGGTTCCTGGACCGCCGGGTCGCCTGGGTCAGCCCGCGGGGCCGCCGGACCCGGCTGCGGTTCGAGCGCTTCGTCAGCGCCGCGGAACCGCACCTGTTGTGCCAGCGCATTACGCTGACGCCCGGAGACTGGGACGGTCCGGCCGAGCTGGCGTTCGTCGTCGACGGCACCGTCGCCACCCGCCTCCGCCACGGCAACCGGAGCATACCCGGCTTTCCGAATCATCATTTCGAACCGTTGTCCGCCGGTATCGCGGGAAACACCGGGTTCCTCGCGCTGGACACGCGCAACGGGGCGTTCGGGCTGTGCATCGGCAGCCGTATCGTGGCCGGCAACGCGGCGTACGCGGAACAGGACCCCCTCGTGCCCGACCGCCTCATGCAATCCGTCGCCGTGTCCCTGCGGCGGGGCGCGTCCCTGGCGGTGGAGCGTTTTGTCGCGATCGCCACGACGCGCGACGGGACCGCCCGCGAGGCGCTGGAGCAAACCGCGCGCGGGCAGCTCGACGCCGCCGCCGGGCGCGGCTTCGACGCGGCGCACGCGGCGCACCGGGCGCGCTGGGACGCGCGCTGGCAAACGGCCGATATCGAGATCGAAGGGGCCCCGCGGGACGAGATGATCGTGCGTTTCAACACGTTCCACCTGATCCAGTCGGCGCCGTTCCATACGCCGACCCTCAGCATTCCGGCGCGCGGCTACTCCTTTAACCGCTACCTCGGCCATATCTTCTGGGACACGGAAATCTTCATGCTCCCGTTTTTCACGTTCATGCTGCCCGGGGCGGCCCGCAACCTCCTGGCCTTCCGCCATCATACCCTGCCGGCGGCGCGCGCCAACGCGCGGCGGCTCGGCGGCAAAGGCGCCGCCTTTGCCTTCAAGGTCGATCCCAACGACGGCCGCGACGTCGCGCCCGCCGGCCGCGGGTTCGAGCGCATCCTGCACCAGAACGGCGATATCGCGTATGCCCTCGACCAGTACCTGAACGCGACGGGCGACACCGCGTTCCTGGCGCGGGAAGGCATCGACCTCCTGGTCGAAACCGCGCGTTTCTACGCCGGCGAAGCGGAACGGGACGACCGCGGGCGCTACCATCTGAACGATATGATCGGGCCCGACGAGCTGTACCAGCCGAACCGCGACAACGGCTACACCAACCTGATCGCGCGCTTCACGCTCCGCGCCGCCGCCGCGTGGCTCGAACGGCTCGCATCGCACGACCCGTCCGCCGCCGCCGCGGCGCGCGAGCGGCTGGGCCTGGCCGGGGAGGAACCGGCGTTCTGGCGCGCGGTCGCGGAGCACCTCACGGTCAACACGGTGCCGGGCCTCGACGTGGACGTTCCGCTGCAGGATCAATTCCTGATGGGCAAGCCCGATGCCGACATGGAGGGCTGGCGGCTCAATACGGGCGATCCCCGGCAATGGCGCATCCCCGTCCCCGAGGTCAAGAACTACCGCACCATCAAGCAGGCCGATATCGTGCTGGCCGTGTTTCTGCTGTCGCGGGAGTTCAGCCGCGAACAGATCGCGGCAGCCTACGATTTCTACGAGCCGCGCACCCTGCACAGCTCGTCGCTCAGTTACAATACGCACGCCGCCGCGGCGGCCCGGCTGGGCCGGACCGAACAGGCCTACGCCTACTTCCACCGCGCGGCGGGCATGGACCTGGACAACCTGCACGACGCCACCCGCGACGGACTGCACGCCGCGTCGCAGGGCGGAAGCTGGCAGGCCGTCGTCATGGGGTTCGGGGGGCTTACGCAGACGGAAGACGGATTTGACTTCGACCCGCACCTGCCTCCGGCCTGGAAGGCCCTGCGCTTCCGCCTCCTGCACCGCGGTACGTGCTGCCGCGTGACCCTCACGGCGGACGGCGGCGCCACCGTCCAGCGGGAAGCCGGTGGCTAGCGGGGCCCGTGAAAAAGGTGTCAGAGCCAACGCTTGACCCAAAACATTCGCGCAGAATGCAGTTTTTTGTAGACTCGGCACCTGGACATATTGTATAGTGATTTTAACGGTCAAGGTAATGCAACACGCATTCAGGCGAAGCGGGTCCGGTTCGCCGCAAGAAGGAGGCACCACGGGTTATGAGTAAACCTTTATTCTCGATCACGACGGCGGTACTTACACTCCTGTTTGCACAGGCCGCGTCCGGGTAGCGCCGCCGGTTGCCCGGCGGCGCCCCCACAGATCCGGACGAGCGCGACTAACGCATCCGGTTCCTCAGTGTCACG
>JAFGIZ010000120.1 GCA_016929365.1 Lentisphaerota bacterium | reverse complement strand
GGCGAGCCGATCATGCCGGGCGTGCTGCAGCTCGAGGCGATGGCGCAGACCGGCGGGTTTCTTCTGATCCGGCGGCTGAAGCGGCCGGGCGTGGTGGCGTATTTTCTCTCGATTGACAAGGCCAAGTTCCGGCGCGTGGTCCGTCCGGGCGACTGTATGCGCATTGAGGTAAAGATTGTGAAGATGCGTTCCAAATCGGCCCGTTTTGCGGCGCGGGTCCTGGTGGACGGCGAGGTGGCGTCGGAGGCGGAGTTGCTGTGCATGGTGACCGATCCGGAGGAAACCGCGTGACGGAGGTGCATCGTACGGCGGTGGTCGATGCCGGCGCCGCGCTGGGCCGGGACGTCACGATCGGGCCGTACAGCGTGGTCGGGCCGCGGGTCACAATCGGGGACGGCACGTGCATTCACGCGCACGTCGTGCTGGACGGGCGGCTGACGCTGGGGCGGGGCTGCACCGTATTCCCCTTTGCCTGCCTCGGCACCCAGACCCAGGATTTGAAGTACCGGGGCGCGGAGACACGCATCGAGATCGGCGACGGCACGACGTTGCGGGAGTACGTCACGGTGAACGCCAGTACCGACGAAGGCGAGGTCACGCGCGTCGGCGCGCGGTGCCATATCATGGCGTATTCGCACGTGGCCCATGCCTGCGACGTGGGCGACGAGGTGATCATGGCCAACGGGGCCACGCTGGCGGGCCATATCGTCATCGAGCCGCAGGCCATCGTGGGCGGGCTGACGGCAATCCATCAATTCTGCCGCGTGGGTCGCCTGTGCATGATCGGGGGGTGCTCGCGGATCACGCAGGACTGTCCGCCGTTCACGATGGTGGTGGGGAACCCGGCCGCCGTACACGGGTTGAACACGGTCGGTTTGAAGCGGCGCGGGTTGGACGCGGACGTCCGCCGTCGCCTGAAGGCGGCGTATGCGCTGGTGTACCGCCAGGGGTTGCCGCGGGCGGAGGCGCTGCGGGCGATCCGGGCGCGCGGTCCGCTCAGCCCGGAAGAGGCGCATTTCGCATCGTTCATTGAACGTTCCGAGCGGGGGATCACACGGTGAAAAGGACGGCGTGCATTCTGGCGGCGGTTCTGATCTGGGGCGCGCTGCGCGGCGGCGCGGCCGGGGACGCGGGGGGCGGCGAGGGTTACATCAATTTCAGCTTCGACCAGGTGGATGTCGGCACCTTCGTGAAGCTGGTCGGCGACCTGACGGGACGCAAGTTTGCGCTGGCCGAAGGCGTGACCGGGAAGATCACGGTGGTCTCGCCGAAGATCACGCGCGACGAGGTGTATCCCCTGTTCCTGTCGATCCTGGAGTCGGTCGGCTGTTCCGTGGTGCGCGACGGGGAACTGCACCGGGTGGTGCCGCTGCCGGCACACGAAAGCATGCTGGCGACGATCGTCGGTCCCGACGAAGCGGTAACGGCGGACGGCCTGGTAACCAAGGTGTTCCGCCTGGACCACGTCCCGGCGGCGGAGGTGCGCCAGGTGCTGGAGGCGGGCATCCGGGGCGGCAAGACCGGGGCCGTGGGCGCGATCGAGGAGAGCAACCACCTGATCGTGACGGATACCGCGTCCAGCATCCGGCGCGTGGCAAGACTCGTCGAGGAGATCGACCGGCCGGGTCTGGCGCGGGCCGCGGAAGTGGTTCCGCTCCGGTTTGCGGGCGCCGATGCGCTGGCGGAGGAACTCAACCTCGCCGTGGCGCAGGTCGAAAGCCGGGGCGAGCGTTTGCGCCGCCGCCTGCCGTCGGGCGGGGCGGCCGAGGGGAACGCGCCGCCGACGGTCGTGGCGTCGCCGCATTCAAACAGCCTGATCCTGGTGGGGTCCGCCTCGCAGATCGAGATGCTCAAGGGGATTATCGCCAAGATGGACGTGGATGCCCCGTCTGCCCGCGGCCGGCTCAATGCCATCTTCTTGAAGTACATGGGGGCCGAGGAAGCGGCCGAGAGCATCGGCCAGCTGCTGCAGGCCGCGGGCGAGAAAACGGATGGGGGCGCGGAGCGGCGCGCGATCGCCATCCAGGCCAGCCCGGCCAACAACGCCCTGCTCGTGGACGCCTCGCCCGGCGATTTCGAGATTGTCAAACGCCTGGTCGATCAACTGGACCGTGTCCAGCAACAGGTGCACATTGCGGTGCTGATCGCGGAGCACAGCATTGGTGACGATCTGACCCTGGGCGTCCAGATGGCGGCCGTGGACCTGCCCGGCGAAGAGGGGGACATCACGGCACAGGGGGGCAGCCTGTTCGAAGGGGGTACGGACAGCCTGATGGCGACTATTCAGCAGGGCCTGTTCCCGCGGGGCATTACGGTCGGCGTGGCGCACGGCACGCGCGTGGACAACGAGGGAAACGTGGTGCTCGGGTATCCCGGCGTGATCAACATCGAGGCGATCAAACAAGACGCGCGTTTCAAGGTGCTTTCGGAAACGTCTCTCGAGGTGCAGAACAACCGCGAGGCGAGCGTGAGCATCGTGAACGATATTCCGATCCTCAAATCCACCGTGCAGGGCAGCGGCAGCGACCGGGATTTTATCCAGAACATCGAGCGCATGGAAGTGGGTATCAAGCTGAAGCTCACGCCCCAGATCATTCCGGGGGGCGAGGTGCGGATGGAGTTGAACCCGAGCATCGAGGCGGTGATTGACCAGGGCTCTTCGGCCACGGAATTCACGCCTACGATTGCACGGCGGGAAGTGTCGACCACGGTGACCGTTCCGGACCGGCGCATGATTGTGATTGCCGGCCTGACGCGGGAAGACAGCAACCGGACGGAGCGGCGGGTGCCGGTGTTGGGGTCCTTGCCGCTGCTGGGCTGGCTGTTCCGCTACACGGCGGACCGCTCGGAGAAGGTCAACCTGCTGATATTCGTGACGCCGCGCATTGTGGCCGGTCCGGAGGACGCCGACGCCGTGGCGCGCGAATGGCAAAGGAAGACGGGCCTCAGCCCGTTCGGGCGCGATGCGGACGATGAAGCCCCATGATTCCAACACGGCGGAGGCGGCGGAGGCGGCCGAGCGTCTTCGCGAGGCCGCCGCGCGTTACGGCCTGGAAACGCGCTTCACGGTCGAGGACGGCATGCTGGACCCGGCGCTGGTGGCGGAGGTCCCGGTGGACTGGGCGCGGGAGCACCGTCTGCTGCCGGTCCGGCTGGGCGGCGAGGTGTGCGTTCTCTGTGCGGATCCGGGCGATATTGACGGCCCGAACGACCTGGCTCTCCTGATCGGCTGTGATCCGCGGCCCGTGGCGGCCCCGGAGGCGGTGATCCTGGAAGCCATCGAGCGCTGCTACTTCAGCCGGGACAGTTCGCCGGGCGCGTTTATCCGCGACCTGGGCACGGCGGAGGCGCGGGCCACGGCGGTGCGGCGGGGGGACGACCTGTTGCAGGTCGCCGAGCAGGCCCCGGTTACGCAGCTGGTGAACCTGATCCTGCTCGAAGCGGTGAAGCGCCGCGCGTCGGATATTCATTTCGAGCCGTTTGAAGACCGCCTCCTGGTGCGCTACCGGATCGACGGGGTGTTATACGAACAGACGTCGCCGCCTAAGGCGATGGAGGACGCGCTGGTCTCGCGGCTGAAGGTGATGGCGCGGATGGACATTGCGGAACGACGGCTGCCGCAGGACGGCATGGCGCGTGTGCGTGTGGGGGAGCGCGAAATCGACGTGCGCGTATCGACCGTCCCCGTGGCCGAGGGCGAGCGGGTTGTCCTGCGGCTGCTCGACCGGGCTTCGGCCCTGCTGCCGCTCGATGCGCTCGGCATGGCGCGGGAGACGCTGGAGGGGTTCCGCCGGCTGACATCGGTTTCGAACGGCATCGTGGCGGTTTCCGGTCCGACGGGGTCGGGCAAGACGACGACGTTATATGCGGCATTGATGCAACTTGACGCCGCACGGCGCAACATTCTGACCGTCGAGGATCCCATCGAGTACCAGTTGCGGGGCATCGGCCAGATCCAGGTCAAACCCAAAATCGGTCTGACGTTTGCCGAGGGCTTGCGGCATATTCTGCGGCAGGACCCGGACATTATCCTGGTCGGGGAAACGCGCGACCCGGAGACCGCCGAGATTGCCGTACGCGCCTCGTTGACGGGGCACCTGGTGCTGACCACGCTGCATACGAACGACGCGCCCGGCGCGGTCCTGCGCCTGCTGGACATCGGCGTGGAGCCGTACCTGCTGGCGTCGTGCCTGCGCGGGGTGCTGGCGCAGCGCCTCGTGCGCCGGCTGTGTGCCCGGTGCCGCCGGGAGAGCCGGGCGACGGAGCAGGAGCTCGAGGCGCTGGGCGCGCGGGCGGAGCGGGTGCGGGAGCGGACCGTGTGGCGGGCGGGCGCGGGCTGCGAGGCGTGCCTCGAGGGCTACAGCGGGCGGACGGGGCTTTTCGAACTGATGTCGGTGGATGCGGCCTTGACGGAGTTGATCCGTACGGGCACGGCCGGGCCGGGGGAGCTCAAGCGGGCCGCGGTGGCCGCCGGCATGACGAGTCTGCAGGGAGAGGGCGTCAACAAGGCGCTGGCCGGTGAGACGAGTCTGGCCGAGGTGATCGCCGCGGCGGGATGAAGACGTTTACGTACAGGGGATACGATCGGGCCGGGCGGTTGCGCAAAGGCCTGATCGAAGCCCTGGGCGTAAAGGATGCCCGCGAGACGCTGGCTGCGCGGGGTATCCTGGCGGAGCGGCTGCAGGCCTCGGGCCGGCGGGCGGGGTTTCGAGCGGCGACGCGGGCCATGGTGTACCGGGAGCTGGGCGCCCTGTTGCGGGCGGGTCTGCCCCTGGTGCGGGCCCTGGATATTCTCATCGACTCTCCGGAGCTGGGGGGCGCCCGGGCGTTACTGGCCGGCGTGCGTGACCGCATCCGGGAAGGTGTGCCGCTGGTAACGGCGCTGGCGGAGGGGGCGCCGTCGGTGACGGCCTTTGAGCAGGCGGTGCTGGAGGCCGGCGAGCGCTCGGCCACGGTGGACGTCATGCTCGAGCGGCTGGCGGACTTTATCGAGGAACAGGAGCGGGTGGTGGCCCGGATCCGCCAGGCGCTGATTTATCCGTCGATCGTGGTTGTCGCGGGGATTTGTGTCGCGGTGGTCATGCTCGGCGTGCTGGCGCCGCGGGCACGGGCCCTGTTGGCGGACAGCGGCGCGGCCATGCCGGCGCTGACGGCCGGTATGATCCGCACGGGTGCCTTCCTGGCACGGTGGGGCTGGGCTGTTCTGGCGGCGGTTGCCGCGGCGGTCTGGGGTGCGCAGACGGCCCTGCGGCGCCGCGTGGGAACCCGGGATGCGTTGGAACGCCGGCTGTTCGCACTGCCGTGGCTGGGGCGGGGGCTTACGGCGCTGGCCAATTTTCGTTTTGCGCGGACGCTGGCGATCCTGACGGGAGGCGGCGTATCGCCGGTGGACGGCATGGCGCTGGCGGGCCGCGCCACCGGCAGCGCCTGGATCGCGCGCTGCGCCGCCGCGGAGAGCCGTGCGGTCCAGGGGGGGGCGGCCCTGGCGGAGGCCGTCAGCCGGATCGAGCCCCTCGCCGTGACCTTGCCGGGCTGGATCCGGATCGGGGAAGCCACCGGGGACCTGGCCCGCCTGCTGGAGCGGGCGGCGGCCCGTTACGAGGCGGCGTGGGAGCGTTTTCTGGCGCGGGGCCTGGCGCTGCTGGAGCCGGTCCTGATTCTACTGATCGGGGGCTTTGTGCTGCTTGTGACCGTGTCGGTGCTGTTGCCGGTGTTCTCCTTAACGCGCGCGATAGGGGCAGAGAGATGGAAGCAGGGCATCAGGGGGGCGGCGGGCGATGAGGGCGGGCGGGGGGTGGCGGGTGCCGTGCGCGCTGATCGTTCTGGGGGCGGCGGTGTATGCAAACAGTTTCCGGGGCGTGTTTCTTTACGATGACGCGACGCGCCTGCTTGACAACCCGGCGATCCGTTCACCGTTGACTGCGCTGCTCCGGACGTCGCGGCCGGTAACGATGTTTTCGTTTTACCTCAATCATGCCGCGGGCGGCATGCGTCCGTTCGGAGTGCACCTGGTCAATCTGTGCATCCACCTGGCCGCCGCGCTGTTGTTGTACGCGATCGTGCATGATGCGGCGGGGCGGGCGGGGACGGAGCGGCGCCGCCTGCTGGCGGGGGCCGCGGCGGCGCTCTGGATGGTGCATCCCGTGCAGACCGAGAGCGTGACCTACATGGTGCAGCGCGCGGAGAGCCTGGCGGGGCTCTGGGTGCTGGCGACGCTGTACCTCGCCGTGCGCGGGGCGCGGGCGGGGCGGGCAGGGCACCGCTGGTACACGGCGGCGATCGTGTGTTGTGCGCTCGGCATGGGCTCGAAGCCGGTTGCCGTGACGGCGCCGGTGTTGGTGGTTTTGCATGACCGTCTGTTTCTGGCCGGATCGTTCCGCGGCGCCTGGCGGGCGCGGCGGGGTCTGTATTTGGGGCTGGCGGCGACGTGGCTGATCCCGGCGGCGCTGTTGGCGGTACCCCACGAGTCGGCCACGTCGGCCGGGTTCGAAGCCGGGGTGGCCACGCCGTGGCGGTACGCGTTGACGCAGACCGGCGTGATCGTGCATTACCTGAGGCTGGCGGTATGGCCGGTTCCGCTCTGCCTCGACTACGGGTGGCCGCTGGTTGAGCGGGGCGCGCAGGTGTGGGTCCCGGCTCTTTGCGTGGGGGGATTGCTGGTCCTGAGCGTATGGGGGTATGCCAGGCGTTGGACGGCGGGCTATGCGGGTTTGTGGTTCCTCATCGCGTTGGCGCCGACCTCCAGCGTGGTGCCGATCGCGGATCACGCGGCGGAGCACCGGTTGTACCTGGCCCTGGGAGGGCCGGCCGTGTTGTTCACGGCGGCGGTATACGGGGCGGTCTGCCGGGCGGGTCGCGGCGGGACGCATGCGATGCGCCGGGCGTGGGGGGCGGGTGTGCTTGTGCTGGGCGCGGCGATTGTGGCGCTGGGGGCGGAAACGGTCTCGCGCAACCGCGACTACCATGCCCGTGAACGGATGTTCCGTTCCGTACTGGCGGTGCGGCCGGACAATTTCCGCGCAGCCGTATCGCTGAGCAACGCGTTGGTGGAGGAAGGGCGGGCCGCGGAGGCGGAAGCGTTGTTGCGCCGAACGGCGGACCGCATCGTGGCGGGACTGGCGGACGGCGGGGCGCGTTTCCGCACGTCCGCGGGCAGTGCGGGGTATTTTTATCCGGTGGTGCAGAATGCGCTGGGCCGGGTCCTGTTATACCGGGGCGAGCTGGAGGAGGCCGGGTGGCGATTCGAGCAGGCGCTCGAGGCGCGGCCGGATTATGCCGTGGCCCTGCATAACCTGGCCGTGGTTCGGTGGGAGCGGGGCGCGCGGCGCGAAGCCGAATGCCTGGCGGCGCGCGCGTTACGGTTGAAGCCGGACAGTATCAAGTCACGCGAGCTGCTGGAACGCATCGCGCGCGAGCGGGCCGGTACCCCGGCAAAGGAAAACGCCCCGGCCGGTGGGCCGGGGCGCCTCCCTTAGGTTCGTTGTTCCAGTCGGATAGCGATCAGCCGCCTACTGCCAGGGCATGGCCGTCGATATTGCACGTCGGGTTGGTTCCGATCGCGCCATAGGTGTACGACCCGCCCGCGGGGCAAGTGGGCGTGGATTCGCCCTTGAGGTATTCGTTCACGCTGTCGGCCGCCAGGGTATCGTTCTGCGACAGCTTGTAGGCCAAGGCGGCCTGTTCCTTACCCGCGTCGATCTGGCGCAGGTTATTGATACAGGCGTTCTGCTGAGACGTTTCGCGAGCCTTCACGAAGGAAGGGATCGCAATGGCCGCCAGAAGGCCGATAATGGCCACGACGATCATAATCTCGACGAGTGTGAAACCTGTTTTCTTCATCGCATTCCTCCTTATGGTTTTTTGGGCTGCGACCGTGCCCGTTTTCGAAGATGTCAGCTTCGGTGCTCTTAATCAGCAGCGGCTGTGCCAAGTGGCCGGGGCGCGGAGCGTGATGCGTAATTTTCTGATGGATTCAGCCTTCAAACCTTGAATGGGGGCGAATTAGAACTCGAATGGGGCAGGATAGTGTTTTTTGATGAGTTGAGCGGCTTTTATCATAAGTGGTAAACGTTTGCAGAAATGATCAGGGTGTTCGCAAATAAGAAAAACGCCTTGCGGGTATGCGAAAACTGTGCAATGGCCGTTCAGAAATGTACGCCGGGGCGTAGGGTCTGACCCTGTTGGACCTTCGGTTGTAACCGTAGGCCGCGTTAGGGGGGTGCGGCGGTTGTGCGACAGCCGGATCAGCGGGATTCGGATTCGCTGGGGAGTTTACGGTAGAGAGTGGCGAGGCTGATCTGGAGCGTTTTGGCGGCCTGTTCCTTATCGCCGTTGGTAAAGGCGAGGACTTCCTTGAGGTATTCGCGTTCCTTATCGCGGAGAAAGGCTTTGAGGGATTGGCCTTTTTCGACGCCTGCGGGGTGCGGGGTGCGGGTTGCCGCGGGGGGGGCGGAGGGGGCGGCGGCGATTTTGGGAGGGAGCACGTCCAGGGTAATGCGGTTTTCATGCGCGAAGGTCATGGCGTGTTTGATGGCGTTTTCCAGTTCGCGAACGTTGCCGGGCCAGGCATAGGCCTCGAGTACGCCGCAGACCCGGGGATCGAGCGTGGGGGGGGATTTGGCGTCGGGGGTATCCTTGCGCATGACGTGGTAGACCAGCGGCAGGATATCTTCGGGCCGTTCGCGGAGGGGTTTGATTTCGATGGGAATGACGCTGAGCCGGTAATAGAGGTCTTCCCGAAACTGGTTCCGGGAGATCATATCCTCGAGGTCCGTATTTGTGGCGGCGAGCACGCGGGCGTTGATGGAGATGGTCTTATTGCTGCCGACGCGCCGGATTTCCTTCTGTTGCAGGACGCGCAGAAGCTTGCCCTGGATGCTGAGGGGCATGGAACCGATTTCGTCGAGAAAGATCGTGCTGCCGTTGGCTTCCTCGAAAAGCCCGACCTTGTCCGCCGACGCGCCGGTGAAGGCGCCCTTGACGTGGCCGAACATTTCGGATTCGAGCAGGGTTTCGGGCAGGGCGGCACAGTTGACGGCGAGGAAATCCTTGTCGCGCTGGGGGCTGTAGGCATGGATCGCGCGGGCGACCAGTTCCTTGCCGGTGCCGCTTTCGCCGTAGATCAGCACGGTGGTATCAGTCGGTGCGACTTTCTTGATCATCTCGCACACGTTGCGCATGGCGGCGCTTTTGGCGACGATGTTTTCGAGATGATACCGGGCATCGAGCTGGGCGCGCAGGTCTTCGTTTTCGACGAGAGCCCTGTTGTAATCGATCGCGCGCTGGACGGTGATGAGGAGTTCGTCGACCTTGAAGGGCTTGGTGACGTAGTCGAAGGCGCCGAGTTTAAGGGCTTCGATGGCGGTTTCGACGGACCCGTGCGCGGTGAGCATGATCACGGGCATGGCGGGGAGCTCATCGTGGGCGAGGCGGAGCAGGTCCATGCCGTTGACGGGGCTCATGCGGACGTCGGAGATCATGAGGTCGAACCGTTCGGAGCGCATGAGCTCGCGGGCTTTTTCGCCGCCGAGCGCGGAGGCCACCTCGTAGCCTTCGGCTTTCAGCAGCGTGCTCAATACGCTGAGGATGCTGGGTTCGTCGTCGACGAGCAGAATGCGCGGCATGAGGCTCCCTCGAATATTCTCATTTATCAGAACACGGAACTGTACGCCGGGGCGGGGAAGGTGTAAAGGGATTTCGGCTCAGCGGCTGACGACTTCGCCCATCTTGAAAATGGGCAGGAACATGCAGAGTACGATACCGCCGATGACGACCCCCAGGAAGACCATGAGGAGGGGCTCGAGCATCGAGGTAAGGCCGGCGAGCATGGTGTCGACTTCGTCGTCGTAGTAGTTGGCGATACGGTCCATCATTTCGTCCACGCGGCCGGTTTTCTCGCCGGCCTGGAGCATGCGTACGACCATGATGGGAAAGACCGTCTGGTTCCCGAGCGCGGTGGAGAGCGGCTCGCCTTTTTCGACCCCGTTGCGCGCATCGAGGATCACGCGTCGGGCCAGCTTATTGCCGGTGGCGCCGGAGACGATATTGAGGGCGTGAAGGATCGGCACGCCGCTCTTGATGAGGTGGCCGAATGTCCGTGCGAAGCGGGCGGCCACGACCTTGCGGTTCAGTTCGCCGAAAACCGGTGTGCGGAGCAGGAAGCCGTGGAAGGCCATGCCGCCGGCTTCCGTGGCCTTCCATTTCTTGAAGAGGATGACGCCCGCCACGACGGCGGCAAGCACGTAAAGCCCGTAGGCGCGCATCCCGTTGCTGAGGTCGATCAAGGCCTGGGTCGGGCCGGGTAGCTCGGCGCCGAAGTCGGCAAACATATCGCCGAACACCGGAACGATAAAGACGATCATCGCGGTAGCGATGGCCATGGCGATGCAGAAGACAATCGCGGGGTACATCATGGCGGAGCGCACCTTGCGCCGCAGGCGGGCGGAGGCCTCGAGGAAGCCGGCGAGCCGGCCGATGGTTTCGGCAAGCTGTCCGCCGCTTTCCCCGCCGCGGACCATGTTGCAGTAGAGGTCGTCGAACACGGAGGGATACTGGCGCAGGGCATCGGAGAGGGCGGACCCGTTTTCGATATTGAGCCGGACGTGGGTGACGACCTGCTTGAAATTCTTGTTATCCGTTTGCTCCTCGAGCGCTTCAAGCGCGGAGACGATGGGCATTCCGGCTGCCAGCATGGCGGAAAGCTGCCGCGAGAAACCGGGCAGGAGGTCCGACACGATCTTGCCGGCGCCCGGGACGCGCGTCCTGCGGCCGCGCGGGGAGGAGGCCGCGGCGGGGCGCCCGCCGCGGGCGGCGCGGCTGCCGGACGGCGGCCGGCCGGGCCGCGGTTGGTTGTTGGAGCGTCGTACGACGGGGCTCATGAGGGGGGTCTCGCGTTCATGTGCTGCCGGTCACTTCGAGCGCGGCTTC
>JAFGIZ010000119.1 GCA_016929365.1 Lentisphaerota bacterium | reverse complement strand
CGGGAGCGGCATCCGGATCTGAATCCCTTGTGCGCAGGCGGGCTGAGCCTCGGCGAGTGGACGGCGCTGCATGCGGCCGGGGCGCTGAGTTTCGAGGATACGCTGCGGGTCCTGGAAGCGCGCGGGCGATTCATGCAGGAGGCCTGCGAAAGCCGTGACGGGGCCATGGTGAGCGTGATCGGCCTCGGGCCGGACGTATTGCAGGCGATTTGTGCGGAGACGGGGGTGGAGATTGCCAATCTCAATTCGCCCCAGCAGACGGTTTTGTCCGGGGAACGCGGAAAGATCGAAGCCGCCGCCCGGAAGGCCGAGGCGGCGGGGGCGAAGCGGGCGGTCATGTTAAAGGTGGCCGGCGCGTTTCACTCGTCGTTAATGGAACCGGCAGCGGAGCGGCTGCGGACGTTTCTGGAGGGTGTGGACATACGGGAGCCGGCCATGGCAGTTGCGGCCAACGCCACGGGTGGGGGGCACGGCGGACCCAATGCGATCCGGGAAGCGATGGTCCGGCAGGTATGCGCCTCGGTGCAGTGGGTTTCGTGCGTGGAGTGGATGAAAACGCGGGGCGCCACGACCTACATCGAGTGCGGGCCGGGCCGGGTACTGACGGGCCTCATAAAGCGGATTGACAGGAGTGCCGGCCTGCATAACATTCAGGATTTTGCGACACTGGAGGCGGTGAATGGCTGCATTTGAGGGACGAACGGCACTGGTGACGGGAGCGGCGCGGGGCATCGGCCGGGCGGTTGCGGAGCGGCTGGCCCGGGACGGCGCGGACCTGGCCCTGTGTGATTTGCAGGCGGACTGGCTGGAAGACACGGCCGCCGCGGTACGTGCTATGGGCCGGAAGACCGAAACGTGGGCGGTGGACGTGAGCCGGTCGGACGCCGTGGCCGAGACCGTGGAGCGGGTGCTTGAGACATTCGGCCGGATCGACGTCCTTGTGAACAACGCCGGGATTACCCGCGACAAGCTGCTGGCGCGCATGACGGACGAGGACTGGGACTCGGTGCTCGCCGTGAACCTGCGCGGCACGTTTCTTTTTTCGCGGGCCGTGGCCCGCCCGATGATGAAGCAGCGTTCGGGAGCCATTGTGAATATTGCCTCGATTATTGGCTTGATCGGGAATCCGGGACAGTGTAACTATGCTGCCTCGAAAGCCGGTGTGATGGCGTTGACGAAGTCGACGGCGAAGGAGTTGGCCTCGCGCAACGTGCGCGTCAACGCCGTTGCGCCGGGGTTCATTGAAACCCGCATGACGGATGTTCTGGCGGAGGACGTACGCGAGAAGATGCTGGCGGCGATACCGCTGAGGCGTCTCGGCACACCTGAAGACGTGGCCGAGGCGGTGGCCTTCCTGGCGGGGGACGCCGCGTCGTACGTCACGGGCCATGTACTGACGGTAAGCGGGGGCATGGTGATGTAGCTTGCGGTTGCGGGACGGGCCCGCCCAAAGGAGGAGAAAGACAATGGCGCTCGAAGACAAGGTCAAGGAAATCATCGTGGAGCAGCTAGGGGTCAACGCCGACCAGGTGACGCCTTCGGCGTCGTTTATCGAAGACCTGGGCGCGGACTCGCTGGACACCGTGGAACTGGTGATGGCGTTTGAGGAGGAATTCGGGGCGGAAATCCCTGACGAGGACGCCGAGAAGCTGACCACGGTCGGCGACGTGGTGGAGTATCTCAAGGGGAAGGGCTTTGGCGCCGAATAACGGCGTAACAGAACCGGGGGAATGCCGAGGCATTCCCTCGGTTTTTATATAGATGCGACGAGTCGTGATAACGGGAATCGGGGTCGTCACGCCCCTGGGGTCAGCCCTGCCGACGTTCTGGGAGAATATCCGTGCCGGGCGCAACGGGATCGGCCCCATCGAATCGTTTGACGCCTCGGGCATGGCCAGTCGGATAGCCGGCGAGGTGCAGGGATTCGACGTCAATGCCTTTATTACGCCCAAGGACCAGCGCCGGATGGACCGCTTTACGCATTACGCGCTGGGCGCGGTCGACATGGCGCTGGACGATTCGGGCCTGGACCTGGAGAAGGAGGACCGGGACCGGATCGGTGTGCTGGTGGGATCGGGCATCGGCGGTTTAAGGACGCTGGAGATTCAGCATGGGATCCTGCGCGACCGGGGGCCGGGCCGTTGTTCTCCCTTCATGATTCCCCAGATGATTTCGAATATTGCGGGCGGGTTAGCGGCCATCCGGCACGGGTTGCGCGGCCCGAATTTTGCGGTCGTGTCGGCCTGCGCGTCGGCGGCGCACAGCCTGGGCGGGGCGTTGCGCATTATCGAGCGGGGAGACGCGGATGTCATGGTATCGGGAGGCGCGGAGGCATCGGTCACGGAGCTGGGGGTGGCGGGCTTCTGTGCAATGCGGGCCCTGAGCACGCGTAACGACGAGCCGGAAACGGCGAGTCGCCCCTTTGACCGCGACCGGGACGGATTTGTGATTGCGGACGGAGCGGGCGTGATGATTCTCGAGGAAGCGGAGCATGCGAGGGCGCGGGGAGCGCGGGTGTATGCGGAGCTCGCGGGATTCGGAATGACGTGCGATGCATACCATATGACCGCGCCGGCGGAAGACGGGCGCGGGGCGGCGCGGGCCATGCGGCTGGCCATGGCGGACGCCGGTCTGACGGCGGGTGACATCGATTATATCAACGCCCACGGCACCAGTACGCCGTTGAACGACAAGGTTGAGACGCTGGCCATCAAGCTGGCGCTGGGCGAGGAGCGGGCGAGAGAGATCCCCGTGAGTTCGAGCAAGTCGATGACGGGCCACCTGCTGGGGGCGGCGGCCGGCGTCGAGACCGCGATTTGCGCGTTGAGCCTGCATGAGGGTGTCGTGCCGCCGACCATCAACCTGCACACCCCGGATCCGGCGTGCGATCTGGATTACGTTTCCGAGGGGTTACGCGAGTTGCCCGTGCGTGCCTGCCTGAACAATTCCCTCGGATTCGGCGGCCACAACGCCTGCCTCTGCCTGAAACGGGCGGAGTAGTCTCTCACTCAGGGCAGGGTGCCGAAGAGCAGGATCCCTTCGCGTTCGATGCGCCTCCAGAGCGGAATATATTCCTGGCGGTCCATGGTATTCGTGTCCAGGAGCGAGGGCTCCAGAATCATGGCATAGCGGTCGCGGACCGTTTCGGCGAGGCGGCTGATGGACGGCATGGCGCGAATGCGGTTGCGTCCTGTTGAAAAAAGCATGGCGAGCAGCAGCCGTCCGCCGTAATCGGTTTCGTCGCGGGCCAGGGGGCCGGTGGCCACGGCGGCAAGCGGATGGGGGCGGACGACGCGGCGCACCAGCTTGGCCACATCGAGCCAGAACGCGTCCTCGGCCTCGAAGGCCGGTTTCAGGGCGCGGGCAACCAGGTAATGATTGCGGTTGAGTCTGAAATGGTAGGCGCGCCCGGCCTCCTCGCGGTCAACGGCCCTGGCTTCGACGAGGGTGTCGAGGGCGTTCATGACCGTGCGGTTGGAAAGTCCGCAGCGGCGCTCGACGGCGCGCCCCGTGAGGGGTTCGGCGGCTTCGTAGAGCGTCCGCAGGACCATCACATGGCTGCGATTGGCCAATATGACGTTCAAGCCGTGCATGGTCCCGGTGGCGTCCTCAGCCCGGTTCGGCCAGCGCGGTGCGGACGATGTCGGCCAGGGCCTCCGCCTGCGCGGCGGCGGCATCCCGGGTCGGCGCCTCGATCATGACGCGGCAGATGGGTTCGGTTCCGGAGTACCGGATCAACACGCGGCCCCGGCCGGCCAGCTTACGCTCGGCCTCGGCGACGGCCTGCTGAACGGCCGGAACGTCCTCGAGCGGCGGCTTGCGTGAGACCGGCACGTTGATCAGGATCTGCGGCAGGACCGGTGCGGGCGCCGTGAGCTCGGAAAGGGGGCGGCCGGTCCGGCGCATGACGGCGAGGCACTGCAGGGCGGAGATGATGCCGTCCCCCGTGGTGTGGTAATCGGGGAAGATAATGTGACCGGACTGCTCGCCGCCGAGACGGGCGCCTTCGCGGCGCATGATCTCCAGCACGTTGCGGTCGCCGACGGGGGCCTCAAGATAACGGATGCCGGCCCTGGCAAAAGCAGTGCGCAGCCCCTGGTTCGACATGGGCGTGATCACCACAAGATCGTTGGGCAGGCGGCCTGCCTGCTTCATCGCCAGGGCGCTCACGTACAGGAGGTGGTCGCCGTTTGCGATCCGGCCGCGCTCATCGACAGCGATGAGGCGGTCGCCGTCTCCATCGAAGGCAAGACCGATATCGGCGTGCGTCCGGCGCACCGTCCTGGCCAGATCTTCCGTGTGCTGGGAACCGCAATCCCGGTTGATGTTCATGCCGTCGGGCCTATTGTGAATGGGAATGACCCGTGCGCCGAGCTCCGAAAAGATAATGGGCGCCACCTTGTAGGTTGCTCCGTTGGCGCAATCGATGACAACGGTATACCCGTCCAGGGTGAGGTCTTCCGGAAACGTATTCTTGCAGAAGACTATATAACGGCCGACCGCGTCATCGATGCGTTTTGCCTTGCCGACGGCGTCGGCCGTGGGGCGGATCGCATTGATCCGGCCTGTCGACACGAGCTCTTCGATGTTTTTTTCCAGCTCGTTGGATAATTTGTAGCCGTCACGGGAGAAAATCTTGATGCCGTTATCCTGGTAGGGATTGTGCGAGGCGGAAATGACCATACCGGCCTGCGCGCGCATGTTGTGCGTCATGAAGGCGATGCCGGGCGTCGGCACGGGTCCCACGAGGAAAACGTCGACGCCCATGGAGCAGATTCCGGCCGTGAGGGCATTTTCAATCATGTAGCCGCTGAGGCGGGTATCCTTGCCGATGAGAATACGGTGCTGGCGGTCGATGTGCTTGCAGACGTAGGCGGTTGCCCGGCCGATCGCGAGTGCCGTTTCGGCAGTCATGGGCTCGACGTTGGCGACGCCGCGAATCCCGTCGGTGCCGAAGAGGGTGTTCATCGCCCAAGCTCCGTAGCCACGGGGTGACGGCAGGCAGACGGGGTATTCATTCGACCGTCACGGATTTAGCCAGGTTGCGCGGCTGGTCGATGGGACAGCCGCGCGCGCGGGCGACGTAGTAGGCGAAGAGTTGTTCGGCGATAACCACGGGCACGGGGGTGAGGAACCCGGGGCAGGGGGGGATCGTCAGAAAAGCGCGGCAGTGATCCGCGACGGTCGGCCGCACGGAGTCGGGACCGATCACGATAACGGGCGCTTCCCGGGCCGTGCATTCGCGCAGGTTGCCGAGCGTCTTTTCCCAGCCCGGCGTATCCGTAACCAGGGCGACCACGGGCACGTTCTTGTCGAGCAGGGCAATCGGGCCGTGCTTGAGTTCCGCGGCGTGATACCCTTCGGCATGGACATAGGAAATCTCCTTGAGCTTGAGCGCGCCTTCGAGGGCCGAGGGGTACATGAGGCCCCGCCCGATGAAAAAGGCGTCGTTCCTGTCCGCAAAGGATTCAGCCGCTTCGCGGATCGCGTCCTCCTGCTCGAGGGTGGCGGCGGCAATCTCGGGCAGACGCG